>NZ_JAXQNM010000023.1:122807-212067 GCF_034427935.1 Chelativorans sp. M5D2P16
CGGGATGACGCGGCGGTGGCGGTCGCAGTTAGGCTGGTCAAGCTCCAGTCACTCAAGTCACACGGATAACAGATGAAATTCGTATTCTCCGAAGCCCAGCGCCGGCACGATCCGCGCCATTTCCTGTCTTCCGGCGCGCCGCAGCCCAATCCGGAGGTGCCCGAGCGGGTCAATCGCCTTTTGGCGGGCGCACGCGCGGCCGGGCTCGAGGAGGTGGCGCCGCCGGATTACGGCGCGGAAGCGATCGCGGCCATCCATACACCGGAATATCTGCAGTTCCTGGAAACGATCTTCGCGCGCTGGCAGCGCATTCCCGAGGCTTCGGCGGAAGTCGTGCCCAATATCCACCCCGACCGCCGGGATTTCTCCTATCCGACTTCCGCCGTCGGTCAGGCGGGCTACCACATGGCCGATACGGCCTGCCCGATCTCGGCCGAAACCTGGCAGTCGGCCTATTGGAGCGCGCAGACGGCGGTGCATGCCGCGCGCATGGTCATGGACGGCGAGCGCACCGTCTACGGGCTCAGTCGCCCGCCGGGCCACCACGCCTTTGCCGATCTGGCCGGCGGGTTCTGCTTCCTGAACAATGCGGCAATCGCCGCACAGGAATTGCGCCGCGCGTATGATCGCGTGGCGATCCTCGACGTGGACCTGCATCACGGCAACGGCACGCAAGGTATCTTCTACCGCCGATCCGACGTGCTTACCGTTTCGATCCATGCGGATCCCGTGCGTTTCTACCCCTTCTTCTGGGGGCACGCCTCGGAACGGGGCGAGGGACCGGGTCTCGGCTGCAATCTCAACCTGCCGCTGCCGCGCGGGTCGGGCGACGGCCCCTTCCTCGAAGCTCTGGATGCCGCGATCCGGCGCATCCGATCCTATGCGCCTGGCGCGCTCGTTGTGGCGCTTGGTCTCGATGCGTTCGAGGGCGATCCCTTCGGCGGATTGACGGTCTCGACAGACGGTTTTGCCCGCATCGGCGAACGCTGCGCAAAGCTCGGGCTGCCGACGGCGATCATCCAGGAAGGCGGTTACGTTTGTGATGCGCTCGGCGATAATCTGACCGCGTTCCTGACCGGATTCGGTTCGTCAGCCGCATAGGACCATTCATGAGCGAAGCGTTTTCCACCGACATCCTCATCGTCGGCGCCGGTATTGCGGGCGTGGGGCTCGCGGCCGCGCTGGGTCGTGAACGCGATGTGATCCTCCTGGAGCAGGAGGAGCGGCCCGGACATCATGCCTCGGGCCGTTCGGCGGCGATCTTCGTCCAGAACTACGGCAATGCAGTGATCCGGACGCTGAGCCGGGCGAGCTTGCCGCTTTTCGTCGAAGCCGACTCCGCGCTTTTCCCGACGCCGCTCCTTTCGCCGCGCGGCATTCTCTTCGTGACGAACGAGAACGGGCTCGACGCCTATGCGGACCTTCTCGGCTCGGCCGAGGGCCTCGAAAAGATGGATCCCTATGACGCCACGGCCATGGTGCCGCTTCTCAAGCGCGAATGGATTGCCGCCGCGGCCTATGAGCCGGACGCGATGGATATCGATGTCGCCGCACTTCACCAAGGCTGGCTGAAAGGGGCGAAGCGTTCCGGCGCCCGCCTTCTCACAAGTGCCGGGCTCATGGGCGGAACTTTTTCGCAAGGCCGGTGGACCGTGGAGACGACCGCCGGTCGGGTTACAGCATCCATTCTCGTCAATGCCGCGGGTGCCTGGGCAGATCACGTTGCGCAAGCTTGCCGCGTGGCGCCGCTCGGCCTGCAGCCGTTTCGCCGATCCATGGCGGTCCTTCCCGCACCCGAAGCGTTCGACGTAAGCCGCTGGCCGCTCGTCGACGAGGCCGCCGACAACTGGTACTTCAAGCCGGAAACGGGCCGGCTGCTCGTCTCGCCGGCCGACGAGGACCCGGTGGAGCCGCATGATGCCTTCGCCGACGACATGGTGCTGGCGGAGGGGCTGCATCGCTACGAACAGGCCGTGACCGTACCGGTGACGCGTGTCGAGGGAAGCTGGGCGGGGCTCAGGACCTTCGCGCCTGACCGCACACCGGTCGTCGGCTTCGATCCCCAGGCGGAGAATTTCTTCTGGCTCGCCGGCCAGGGCGGCTACGGCATGCAGACCGCACCGGCACTCTCGGCCCTTGCCGCGCGGGTCATCGAAGGCGCACCGTTCGGGGAACTGTCGGCGACGGCAGCGGCCATGGCGCCCGACCGCCTGCGTGCGGGCGGGACGCGCTGACCCGCGGGAGGCGCAGCAACAGCGTTGCCGCACCGAGCTTGAGCCATCGCTCTCTTGGCCGGGGTTGTTTGGATAGTGCTTTGTTGCGACGAGCGTTACGCCGCACGAAATACGCGGCTTACGCGGCCCATGATGGGGCTGGAAAGCATTGTCGGAAGCTCGATAAGAGCGGTAGCGGCTATAGCACCACTCTACGTGCGCATCATCTGCCGACCGATAGCCAGCAGCGGGGCGATCTTCGATATAGACAAGCGTCGACCAAAAACCAGCCGGCAAGCGTCGCGTGTGCCCGTCGCCTCACAAGGGCGGCGGGGTTTCTATTGGCTGCGAACAGGTTGCTATCGCGCACGAGAGGGCATGTCGCCCTCTCGTGTTGACTGTCCAGTCTCAGTTGGACTGGGCCTGCTCGATCGCGTCTATGACCAGCATATTCGGATTGTCGGCGCACGCTTCTGTAACGGCCGACGCGGTAACGTGTGCGCCCGCATCAGCAGCCGTGCTGCCTATCGCATCTTCTTCGGCCGCTTCCGCTCCGACGTCACCCGAAGTCGCGCCCAACTCGCTGTTTTCAGAGGAGTTCTCCACGCTGGCTGTACCTTCGGTGTCGATATCGGCCGCGCCTGTACCCTGGATGGAAGCCAGGGCCTGCGTTTGTGCTGTGGTATCCATCGCTGTGAAATCGGCACAGGTCGTCGTTTCGTCCTGCGCGAAAGCCGGCATGGCCAAGGCACTGCAGAATATTGTCGTTGCGAGAAGCTTCTTCATCGTCTCATCTCCTTGGGGCAGGGGTACCGGCACCAAACGGTGCCCGCCTACCGAACAAGACAAGGCGGAATTTGTTGCGAGCAGCATTATCACCGTTTTTGGCAGACCGTTATCGGTCGGTGACATGTGGCTGGGCGATTCTAACGATTGGCTACGTTCCCACCGGAACGGGCCGCCTTGAGCGGCCCTTCTGTGCGCGCCACCGCTGAAAAAGAAAAAGCCCGCTGCCGGGAGGAGGTGGCAGCGGGCTCTAATTCGATTGCGGTGCGGGAGGAGGTGCACCGCTTTCGGCGTCGGCATCGCATCTGGGAGGAGGAGATGGCCGACAACTCAAAACGTAAGACGTACTGACCTATATTGCTATGCTGGTTTTCGCATACCTGACCTGTGCGTGCTGCATTGCACAATTGGATTGCCGGCGGCCGGAGCCAAGGGGCGCCTCCGCGGCCATTTTTCGTGTCGCATCTATGGCAAATGGGGCAAATACGAACTTTTCATGGTTATGCCATCCGGCGAAAAGCGCCAAAAAACCATGTGAAATCAATGTCTTTGGCGGAGGGAGTGGGATTCGAACCCACGAGGCGGTTGCCCGCCTGCCGGTTTTCAAGACCGGTGCCTTCAACCACTCGGCCATCCCTCCGGGTCTTGTTTCTTTCCGCTTTTCGCTTTCCACCAAGCCCCATAGAGGGCCTATGTCACCATCTTGCTGGCGAACGCCTGCAATCAATGCCTTCGGCTTTACCGCGCTCGGGATCACAGCGTCAACCTGCCCCAAGGCATGGCATGCTGGAGCGGGGGATTTTTGCGACGGACAAAGTTCGCACCCCCTGTTCTTTTAATCTTCAAACCGATAGCCGAAGGAGTCTATTTCCCGTTCGCAAAGACGATGGACCAGTTTGCGGGTGGACGCGTCATAGAACTCACGAAAATCATAGCGGGGCGCTACGTTTATATGACTCAACGGCCGGTAGGGGAGGTCGAGACGATCACACAGTGCCTTGAAATCGGCACCGAGAGCCTCGTAGCGGCCGACAAAGTCAACCGCGATACGGTCACCGATAGCGTAGACCGGCCAGGAATCGGCAAAATGCCGCCACCGCAACGGGCTAGCGCCTTCTATGAGTTTTGCCACGAAAGTAGGGAATGGATCGCGCGTTTCCGCGCACGCACGCGTCAAAAAAAGATACGATGAAACCATCCGCTCGTAGGAATTTCGAACGAAAGTGAATTTGAAGTGCCGCTCCCAGGCTTTCCTGTCGAATGCCTGTACCTGCTCCGCATGAGGATGGTCGACGATGGGCCCAAAACTGCTGGCATATGATTTGGCTTGCAAGCCAAGAACCCGCCTAGGCCACTCAGAGCCGATACTCATCGCCGCAAAGATACTCAAGGGGCTACGGAAGCGTAGCGCATCCATGCGGGCCCGAAGATTCGGCCGAATGCCGACTTCCACCCGTTCCCCCTCGGAGCCCAACATGATGTCGAGTGGTCCCAAATGCGGGGCCAGAGCCATATTTATAGCGCTCCCGGCCGTTTTCGGGCAATGAAGGAAAGTGAATTCGTGCCGGTACGATATGATCATGCGTGTGCTCTATATCTTATCAACGTTCTTTTCACGCCTCTTTTGCACGCAAGAATCTGTTCGGATTCTGCACAAGTATGATCGTTGATCGTTCCCCCTCGACAGGCGGCACTGCCTTCAGCCACTCGGCCATCCGTCCGGCCCCTTGGACTGTGTTCTCTTCAGGGATGGCGCGGGGTGCCCGGCGGGGTTGTGCCGGCGGATCATATGGAATACTTGTTCTGCCGTTTTCCCGCCACAAAGCCTTTACAGGCTTATGACGATTTCATGTCCATGACAATTTGGCGCGGGCGGTCTTTGACGCTTCCGCGTGACAAGAAAAACGAAGTTTGCGAGGGAAGGGCGTTAATGCATTCGCAGAACAGGAGGGGGCAGGGCTCGCTTCGGCTTGGCGTTTTCGGCGTGGGCGCCCTTGCTTTGGCGGTTTCGGCCTGCAGCATGCAGACCCCGACGGCCGATGTCGAAAAGAGCGGCACGAGCGAATATTTCGCCGAATCGGAATATGGCGTGAAAGCCAGCCCGCGGGTCGCGCAGAAGAAATCGGGCCTTCGCAGGGGAGGGGGGCGTCACCAGGTCGGCAAGCCTTACAAAGTCAAGGGCCGCTGGTACCGTCCCGAGCTCGACCCCGACTATGTCGCCGAGGGCGCCGCATCCTGGTATGGCGCGGCATTCCACGGCCGGTTGACGGCCAATGGCGAGGTCTACGACATGACTCACCTGACCGCCGCCCATCCCACCATGCCGCTGCCGAGTTACGCCCGGGTGACGAATCTCGCCAACGGCAGTTCCGTCATGGTCCGCGTGAACGACCGCGGACCGTTTGCGGCGGGACGTGTCATCGACCTGTCGAAAAAGGCCGCGGAAATGCTCGGCTACAAGAACGACGGGGTTGCCAAGGTGCGTGTCGAATATGCGGGCGCGGCGCCCCTGCACGGGCAGGACGACCAGCTTCTCATGGCTTCCTACAGGCCCGGCGACGCCGCGCCTGATCCTTCCGACGGGCTGCCGTCGGGCGTGATGCTGGCCATGAACGGATCGACGCCGACCCAGCCGGTCGTAGAGGCGACGAGCGCCTTCGCCGCCCAGCCGCAGGGTGCAGCGTCGGTGTCGCTGCCCAATACTGGCCCCATGGTGCCGGATCGCCCGCAGGGCGCCCCCATGGAGACCGAGCTGGCGCTTCTGTCCTATGCGGATCACCGGGTACAGGCCGCATCGCGCGCCTTCGACGCACTCCTTGAGCCGGAGCTCGACTCCCAGGCGCTGACGGACTGGTGGGCGCGGGACCATAAAGGCGGCGACGGCGAGGCGAAAGAGCACCCGGTCATCAATCTGGGCACCTTCTCCTCGCAGCAAGGCGCAGAAGACATCGCCCGCGCCATGTCCGGCTACGGCGCGGTGACGGTGGAGCGCACGGCCGGGCAGGCCGACTGGGTCTACGCGCTTTCGCTGGCCCCGCGGGAGGGAGCCGACCTGGACATGGCACTCCGCGCCGCCTGGACCGCCGGTGCTAAGGATGCCTTCGCGGTTCGCGAATGATCTTTTCTCGGGGTTGCTCAGTCCCGCCGTTGATCGGGGGCGATCACTTCCTATAACCTTCCCAGGCCGTATCGGTGAGCTTGGGGGCGTTTCGTGTCTCGTTTTTGTCAAAGCGTGTTGGCGGCCTTCGTCCTTCTGGCTCTTCTGCCGGCTGAGGCGAACGCTCAGCCCTTCGAGACGAAGGCCAAGCAGGCCTACATGATCGATGCGGAGACCGGCACGGTTCTTCTGTCGAAGAACCCCGATACGCCGTTCCCGCCGGCTTCCATCGCCAAGCTGATGACGATGGAAGTGGTCTTCGAGGCACTGAAGAGCGGACGGCTGTCGCTGGACGACGGATTCTATGTCAGCGAGCACGCCTGGCGCACTGGCGGTGCGGTTTCCGGTACGGCCACCATGTTTGCCGAAGTGACCTCGACCGTGCCTTTGGAGGCGTTGATCAGGGGCGCGGTCATCCAGTCCGCCAATGATGCCTGCATCGCCATTGCCGAGGGCATGGCGGGGGCGGAGGAGAGCTTCGCCGGCTTGATGACCCAGCGCGCGCGCAGGCTCGACCTCGAAAAATCCACCTTCGTCAACGCCACGGGCCTGCCGGCGGAAGGCCAGCAGGTGACGGCGCGCGAGATGACGTCACTGGCGCAGCACATCTGGCGCGAATATCCGGAATATTACGGCTATTTTTCCGAGCCGGATTTCGAGTGGAACGGCATTCGCCAGCGCAATCGCAATCCTCTGCTGCCGATGGAAATCGGCGCCGACGGCCTGAAGACCGGCTATACGGAGGAATCGGGCTACGCCATCGTCGCCTCCATCGCGCGCCAGGGGCGGCGGCTGTTCCTCACCCTGGGGGGGCTGGAGAGCGAGCGCGAACGGGCGGAAGAAGCGCGCAAGGTCCTCGACTGGGGCATGCGCGGTTTCGAGATGCGCACGCTTTTCGCAGAAGGCGAGGTGATCGGCGCAGCGTCCGTTTATGGCGGGGCGAAAAGCAGCGTCGCGCTGCGACCGGCGAAGCCGGTGGCGATCCTTGTGCCGCTCACCGAACCGGAGCGCCTGTCGGCGCGCATCGTCTACGAGGGTCCGGTCCCGGCGCCGGTGGAGGAGGGCGCCGAGATCGGGACACTGCAAATCTGGCTCGGCGACACGCTGAGCCGGGAAGCGCCGGTCTATGCCGGCGAACCGGTGGCGCGGGGAACGCTGCATCAAAGGGCACTCGACGCCGTCGGCGAACTGCTGATCGGCTGGATGCGGTAAACGGCTGCCAGGGGCACGGCGTTTCTCCACATCCGAAGTTCTGACGGGCCAACCGGAACGGAAGGTTGGACCTGCGCCTTCGCGGTGATTATGAAGAACACGAAGCGAGGCAGAACTGGAACGATACTTGCCGCGAGGATTCTTCATAACGTTCGAAGGGGGCGAGGGCGCGGGCAAGTCCACGCAGATCCGCCTGCTAGCCGACAGCCTGCGCGCAGACGGCCATGCGGTGGTGGTCACGCGCGAGCCGGGCGGATCCCCAGGGGCGGAGGCCGTTCGCCACGTGCTCCTGTCGGGGGCGGCCGAGCCGTTCGGCGCAAGCATGGAAGCCATCCTCTTCGCGGCCGCACGGCTCGACCATGTGGAACAGGTGATCCGACCGGCGCTTGCCCGCGGCGCGGTGGTGTTGTGCGACCGATTCGTCGATTCCTCGCGGGTGTATCAGGGGGTGACGGGCGGCCTGGACCGGAAATTCATGACCGCGCTCGAACAGGTTACGGTCAAGGACGCCATGCCGGATCTTACCATCATCCTCGATATCGATCCCGAGGAAGGCCTGCGGCGGGCAGCCGCGCGACGCGGCGAGGCGGGGGCGGACCGCTTCGAAAAGGAAACGTTGCAGATCCACCGCCGGCGGCGCAAGGCGTTTCTCGACATCGCCAGAAAGGAAACCGGGCGCTGTGTGGTGGTCGATGCCACCGGCTCGCCCGCGGACGTGGCAAGGGTGATCGCGCGTGCGGTCGCCAAGGCGATGCCGGCCGACGGGCAAGATGAGTCCAGGCGCGGAGCGGGCCATGTTTGAACGCATCGCGCCCGAACAGCACGACACGCTTCCCGATATTCCGGAGCCGGCGGAGAATCCGATCCTCGTCGGGCACGACAGCGCACGCAGCATGTTGGCGGGCGCCTACCGTGCCGGCAAGCTGCACCATGCGCTGCTTCTGGCCGGGCCGAGAGGCATCGGCAAGGCCACGTTGGCCTTCCACCTTGCGCTGCATCTTTTCACGCATCCCGACCACGCGATGGCGCCGGACAATTTGGACGCGACGGACCCGGGCACACAGGCCTTCCGGCTGCTGGCCCAGGGTGCGCATCCTGGACTGCTGCATCTCACGCGCCCCTATTCGGAGCGCGACAAGAAGTTCAGGACGGTGATCACGGTGGACGAGATCCGCCGCGTCAACCGCTTTCTTTCCATGACCGCGTCCGACGGCGGCTACCGCGTGGTGATCGTCGATCCCGCCGACGACATGAACACCAGCGCGGCCAATGCGCTTCTCAAGAACCTGGAAGAACCGCCGCCGCGCACGCTTTTCATCCTGATCGCCCATTCCTTCGGCCGGCTTCTGCCGACGATCCGCTCGCGCTGCCAGACCATCAAGCTCCAGCCGCTCGGCGCCGAGGGGCTCGAGGAATTGCTGCATCGTCTCGGCATGGAACTACCGCCTGGCGAAAAGGAGAGGCGGCTTCTCATCGAGCGCTCCGGCGGCAGCGTACGCAGTGCCGTTCTGCTCACCCAGTTCGGAGGGCTGGAGATCGCCGCGGCGGTGGAAAAGATCCTGGGCGGGCGCACCCTCGACGTGGCGGAGAGCTTCCTCCTGGCCGAGGCGACGATCGGGCGCGACCGGCAGGTGCAGTTCGATCTCTTCAACCGCATCGCACACGACCGCGCGGCCGACGCGGCAGCTCAGGCTGCCGAGGATGGCCAAGTCGAGCAGGCAGCGCGGCTCGCTGTGCTTTGGGAAGAACTGGCTGCGGACACGCGCGAAATGGAGGTTTTCAACCTCGACCGCAAGCAGCATGTGATGGGCACGATGCAGCGCCTCCATGCCGCGCTCGGCAACCTTCGGTGAAATGAGCCTGTCAGCGCATGGCATTCATCGCCGCGATGCGCTATCTGGGCGCGAGCCAACGACACATCCCGGGCATTCGTTCTCATGACGCGCGAGACCTTCTATATCACCACGGCGATTTCCTATCCCAACGGCAGCCCACATATCGGCCATGCCTACGAGCTGATCGCGACGGACGCGCTGGCGCGCTTCCAGCGGTGCGACGGCAAGGATGTGATGTTCCTGACGGGCACCGACGAGCACGGCATCAAGATGCTGCAGACGGCGCGCAAGGAAGACGTTTCCGCCCGTGAGCTGGCCGACCGCAACACCCCGGAGTTCCAGCGCATGGCAAAGGCGCTGAATGCCTCCAACGACGACTTTATCCGCACCACGGAAGAGCGCCACCGCATCGCCTCGCAGGCCATCTGGAAAGCGATGGCGGAAAAGGGCGACATTTATCTGAGCACGTATTCGGGCTGGTATTCCGTGCGCGACGAGGCCTATTACGGCGAGGAGGAGACGGTGGTGCGTGAGGACGGCGTGCGCTACGGCCCACAGGGCACGCCCGTCGAATGGGTCGAGGAGGAAAGCTACTTCTTCCGCCTCTCGGCCTATCAAGAACCGCTCCTCAAGCTCTATCACGACAATCCGGACTTCATCGGCCCGGTCGAGCGGCGCAACGAGATCATGAGCTTCGTGCGCTCGGGACTGAGGGATCTTTCCATCTCGCGCACCACCTTCGATTGGGGCGTTCCGGTTCCCGGGGACGAGAAGCACGTGATGTATGTCTGGGTGGATGCGCTCACCAACTACATCACGGCCGTCGGCTATCCCGACCAGGCCGCCGAGCGCTGGCGCTACTGGCCGGCGGACGCGCACATCATCGGCAAGGACATCACCCGTTTCCACGCGATCTACTGGCCGGCTTTCCTGATGTCGGCGGGCCTGCCGCTGCCCAAGCGGGTCTTCGGCCACGGCTTTCTGTTCAACCGCGGAGAAAAGATGTCGAAGTCGGTCGGCAATGTCATCGACCCCTTCGCGCTGGTGGCGCATTACGGGCTCGACCAGGTGCGCTATTTCCTGCTGCGCGAGGTGCCGTTCGGGCAGGACGGCAGCTACAGCCACGATGCGATCGTCCAGCGCACCAATGCGGATCTTGCCAACGACCTGGGCAATCTCGCCCAGCGCTCCCTGTCGATGATCGCCAAGAACTGCGACGGCAAGGTGCCCGAGCAGGGCACGCTGAGCGAAACCGACCGGGCGTTGCTCGGCCGGGCCGAGGCCGCGCTCGCCACGGCGCGCGAGGCCATGGGGCGGCAGGCGATCCACACCGCGCTGGCCACGGTTTTCGAAGTCGTCGCCGAGGCCAACCGCTACTTCGCCGCCCAGGAGCCCTGGGCGCTGAAGAAGACCGATCCGGCGCGCATGGAAACGGTGCTCTTTACGACCGCCGAGGTCCTGAGGCGCATCGCCATCCTTTGCCAGCCCTTTATGCCGGGCTCGGCGGAAAAGCTCCTCGACCTGCTTGCCGTGCCTGCGGACCGGCGCGGCTTCGCCGACGTCAACGAGGCCGGCATGCTCGCGCCGGGCGTGCAATTGCCGGCGCCGCAACCGGTCTTCCCGCGTTATGTCGAGAAGGAAGAGAACGGGCAGGGGAGCCGGGCCTGATGCTGGTCGACAGCCATTGCCATCTCGATTTTCCCGATTTCGAGGCGGAACGGGACGCGGTGGTGTCACGCGCAGCCGAAGCGGGCGTGGGGCTGATGGTCACCATTTCCACGCGGGTCGCGAAATTCGACGGAATCCGTGCGATCGCCGAGCGTTACGAGAACGTCTTCTGCACAGTCGGTACGCATCCGCATAATGCCGGCGAGGAGACATCGGTCACCGCCGATGATCTCGTCGCACTCGCTGCCCACCCCAAGGTGGTGGGCATTGGCGAAGCGGGCCTCGACTACCACTATGACAAGGCACCACGCGCGGACCAGGCAAGGGGGTTCCGCACCCATATCGAGGCAGCACGGCGCACCGGCCTGCCGCTCGTGATCCACGCGCGCGAGGCCGACGACGATATTGCGGCGATCCTGCGCGAGGAGACGGGGAAGGGGGCCTTTCCCTTCATCCTGCACTGCTTCTCCTCCGGGCCGGCGCTCGCCCGGACGGGCGTGGAGCTTGGCGGCTACGTTTCCTTTTCCGGTATTCTGACCTTCAAGAAGTCGGAAGCGCTGCGGGAAATCGCCAGGGACGTCCCGCGCGACCGGCTTCTGGTGGAAACGGACGCGCCTTATCTCGCGCCGGTGCCTCATCGCGGCAAGCGCAACGAACCGGCCTATGTGGCGAAGACGGCGGCGGTCCTGGCCGAGAGGGTCGGCGTTTCGCCCGATGAGATCGCGGCGCTGACGACGGAGAATTTTTTCCGTGCCTTCGCCAAGGTGCCTAAAACGGTCCGGAAGGGGGCCTGACCTTGGCCGACCGGCTGCGTCTGACCATTCTCGGCTGCGGGTCGTCTCCCGGCACGCCGCGCATCATGGGCGACTGGGGCGCCTGCGATCCTGCCAATCCGCGCAACCGGCGCCTGCGTGCGGCGGCGTTGGTGGAACGCATCCGCCCCGACGGGCGCGTCACCCGCGTGGCGATCGACACCGGTCCCGATTTCCGGGAGCAGATGATCGCTGCGAAGGTGCCGCGTCTCGACGCCGTCGTCTACACCCATCCCCATGCCGACCATATCCACGGGATCGACGACCTGCGCGGCTATGTGCTCGTGCAGCGAAGACTGATGGACATCTACGCCGACCGGGAGACCATGGATCGCCTGCGCGAGGGCTTCCGCTACTGCTTTGAGACCCCGGAGGGCAGCAATTATCCGCCCATCGTCGCACCGCATCTGATCGACCACGACGAACCGTTCCAGATTGTCGGGGAGGGGGGCGCCCTCACCTTCACACCGCTGCCGCAGATACATGGCGACATCCGCTCGCTCGGCTTCCGTGTCGGCCCGTTCGCTTATTGTTCCGACGTGAGCGATTTCCCGCCCGAAACCGTGCCGCGCCTGGCTGAGCTCGATCTGCTTGTCATCGATGCCCTGCAATACCGTTCGCATCAGAGCCATTTCTCGCTCGGCGAGGCGCTGGAATGGATTGACCGGCTGAAGCCGCGCAAGGCCGTGCTCACGCACATGCATGTGCCGCTCGATTACGAGACCGTTCGCCGCGAAGTGCCGGACCATGTGGCGCCGGGCTATGATGGCATGGTGCTGGAGATATCTCTTTCAAATGACTGATTTTTCGGAGCGATTTCATGTCGAAGAGCATCGATCGGGTGGCCGTGGCCGCGCGTGAAGTCGGTCTTTCCATCGAAATCGTCCGTATGGGCGAATCCACACGCACGGCGGAGGAAGCGGCCCGCCAATGCGGATGCACGGTGGATCAGATCGTCAAATCACTCGTCTTCGCCGGTGAAGCATCCGGGCGGCTTTATCTTTTCCTGGTGTCCGGCAGCAGAAAACTCGATCTGGATAAGGCCAGCCGTCTGGCAGGCGAACGCCTGGTGCGTGCGGATCCGCGTAAGGTGCGCGAGGAAACCGGCTTCGCCATCGGCGGCGTTTCGCCGCTCGGCCATCCCGGCGGCGTGGTACGTTTCGCGGACGAGACACTGCTCGGTTTCGACGAAGTCTGGGCGGCCGCCGGCGCGCACGACGCCGTCTTCGCCGCTGAGCCGAAAGCGCTGGTGAATGCCACGCGCGCGACGGTCGCAAACCTCGTGGTCTGACGCGGGTCCGAGCACCTGCACAGCGCGTACTGATGTCAGTGGAGCGCTCTGGGGCAAGGCGGTGGCAGCAATCAATCAAGCTGCCGCGCCGTGCAAGTAAGTTCCATAATCTATCTTATGCGATCTACGACAATAGGCGGCGGGCAGGTCCTCTCCTGACATGCGGCGCTCTCTTTTCCACGCCTCCTGCCGGCACACAACTTGAGAACGGCGCCGAGGCGCGCTACGGCTTTGCCTCATTCATAGCAAAACGTCGGGTCCATGAAGCCTTCCAAAGATATTTCCCGCCTGATCGAGATCATGGCGGCCTTGCGCGATCCGGAGACAGGCTGCGCCTGGGACGCCGAGCAGGACTTCGCTTCAATCGCGCCCTATACGATCGAGGAAGCCTATGAGGTGCTCGATGCGATCCAGCGCGGTGATATGCAGGACCTGCGCGACGAGTTGGGTGACTTGCTTCTGCAGGTAGTCTTTCATGCGCGCATGGCCGAGGAAGCCGATCGTTTCGACTTCGGCGACGTGGTCGAAGCAATCACGACAAAGATGATCCGTCGCCATCCGCACGTCTTCGGTGATGAAGACGCACGCGAAGCCGGCATGGCCAAGGGCATGTGGGAGCGCATCAAGGCCGAGGAAAAGGCCGAACGCAGGGCGCGGCGGAACGCGGCTACCGACGAGGGGGAAAAGTCCGGCTATCTGGACGACGTCACGATCGCCCTGCCCGCGCTGACGCGTGCGCTGAAGCTTCAGCAGAGAGCCGCCCGTGTGGGCTTCGACTGGGGCGCCCCGCGGCCGATTCTCGACAAGATCGCCGAGGAGATCGACGAGGTACGCGAAGCGATGGACGAAGGCCAGCACGCTGCGGTGGCCGAGGAGTTCGGCGATCTCCTTTTTGCCGTGGTCAATCTCGGCCGCCATCTGGAGCTCGATCCGGAGACGGCGCTGCGCGCCACAAACGAGAAATTCCGCAAGCGCTTCCATGCGGTCGAGCATGGGCTGACAGCGGAAGGAAAAGGACTGGAAGGCGCTTCCCTGGATGAGATGGAGACGCTCTGGAACCGCGCAAAAAAGATGAAGTAGCTGCGATTATTTCCTGTTTTCATTGGATAATCTACGACTTATCTCCTCGCACGCGGCATCCGTCGCGCGGATTTGGATCGTAACGCTGCCATCCTCGTGATTGTTGCGGCCGGTTACCTCCCCATTGCGGTAGAGCCAGTCCACAAGCGGCATCTGCTCGGCCGTCAGGATCACCTCGAACTCGCGGATACGGCCGGCGACGCGCTGCTCGATCTCAGCCACGAGGGTATCGATACCCTCCCCGCTCACCGCCGAAACGGCCACCGGCGCGGTTTCGTCGGCGTGCCTGCGCAGGAGCCTTTCGCGATCGCTCTCGGCCAGTTGATCGATCTTGTTCCAGACCTCGACGACGCGATCGGAATCGGATGCTTCGATGCCGAGGCTTTCCAGCACTTCCGCGACGTCGCTGGCGTGCGCGGCCGTGTCCGCATCGGATATATCGCGCAAATGGATGATCAGGTCCGCCTCGACCACCTCCTCGAGCGTGGCGCGGAAGGCGGCGACCAGATGGGTCGGTAGATCCGAGATGAAACCCACCGTGTCCGACAGGATGACCACGGTGCCGTGCGGAAAACGCACGCGTCTCAAGGTCGGGTCGAGCGTGGCGAAGAGCATGTCCTCGGCCATCACAGAGGCACCGGTCAGCCGGTTGAACAGTGTCGATTTTCCGGCATTGGTGTAGCCGACAATGGCGACAACCGGAAACGGCACCTTGCGCCGCTTGGCGCGATGCAGCTCGCGCGTGCGCCGCACCGTTTCCAGCTCGCGCTTGATGCGGATGATGCGCTCCTGCAGAAGCCGGCGGTCGGCCTCGATCTGCGTTTCGCCCGGGCCGCCCATGAAGCCGCCGCCGCCCCTCTGGCGTTCAAGATGGGTCCAGCTTCTCACGAGGCGGCCGCGCTGATACTCCAGATGCGCGAGATCGACCTGCAGGCGTCCTTCCTTGGTGCGCGCCCTGTGCCCGAAGATTTCCAGGATGAGGCCGGTGCGATCGAGCACCTTTGCTTTCAGATCGCGCTCCAGGTTGCGCTGCTGCACGGGTGAGAGCTGGTGGTCGATGATAACGACCTCCGCTCCTCCATCGGCGGCGATCTGGGCGAGCTCGGCAACCTTTCCTGCCCCGATCAGCGTCGCCGGGCGCGGTGCCGAGAGGGTGACGGTCTCACTGTAAACGACATGGAGATCTATGGCCTCGGCAAGCCCAACCGCCTCGTCGAGGCGGGCCCTCGGCGAAAGCGACATGTGCCATTCCGTCCCGCCGAGATCCGCGCGCCCGCGGGCGCGCGGCGTCAACACCGGCGTGACCACGACGGCCTTTGTGATCACGCTTGTACCGGTGCCAGCACCCTGCGTGCGTTTCGCCCTGGGTTTCTCCGCCAATCAGCCTTCCCGACTGCTTTCCTCGGCCTCGTAAAGTTGCACTGGCTGGCTCGGCATTATCGTCGAGATGGCGTGCTTGTACACGAGCTGAGAATGACCATCACGGCGCAGCAACACGCAGAAGTTGTCGAAGGACGTGACGACGCCAGTCAACTTCACGCCGTTGATGAGAAATATCGTGAGCGGATTCTTGCTCTTTCGAACGGTGTTCAGGAACAAATCCTGCAAATTTTGCGAACGCTCCGCCATTGTTCTGTTCTTTCACCATCCCCTGCGCTTCGCGCGGCAGTAGCGCAAATGTCACCCCGCCCTGTCAAGCGCGGCGACTGCCCTCTTGCCGCGCAACAGCCGCCCCCTCGTGGCGAGGCAGCTAGCCCTTGAGTGGTTAACAGGCAGGACTTTTTTCCGCAACGTCAAAAAACGACTGGCGCAGGGACAGGGCAACGGAGCCGGGATGCCCATTGGCGACCGGCCGACCATCGATCGACACCACCGGCATGACGACGGTGGAAGCGGCGGTGATGAAGGCTTCGCGCGCGGTCAGCGCCTCTTCGACCGAAAACGCCCGTTCTTCGACCTCCAGCCCCATCTTCGCCGCAATGTCGAGGACGGTCGCCCGGGTGACCCCCCGCAGGATGCCGAAATCCGCCGGCCGCGTCACCAGCTTGCCCTCCGGAGTGACGATCCAAGCATTGGTGGAAGCCCCCTCCTTCACCGTGCCGTCGGCATCCACGAACCAGGCCTCGACGGCACCCGCCTCACGTGCCTGCTGGCGTGCCAGGACGTTGGGAAGCAGCCCCACCGTCTTGATGTCGACGCGCTCCCAGCGGTTTTCGGGGACGGTGATCACGCCGACCCCCGTTTCCGCCCGCTTGCGGGATATCTCGGGATTGGTCTTCTTCGCCGTCACCACAAGCGCTGGCGGGATGGGCCTCGCGGGGAAGTAGTGATCGCGGGGGGCGACGCCGCGGGTCACCTGGACGTAGACGAGCCCGTCCCGCACGGCGTTGCGGCGCACGACCTCGCGCATGACGATCTCGAGGGCTTTGCGGTGCATCGGCCATTCGATCCGCAATTCGCCGAGCGAACGGCCGAGACGATCGAGGTGGCGCGTCATGTCGATGATGTAACCGCGCGCGATCTCACAGACTTCGTAGACGCCGTCGGCGAACTGGTATCCCCGGTCCTCGATGTGCACCGCAGCGTCAGCATGTCTTTCATAGCGGCCGTTCACGTAGGCGATACGCGGCATGTCTGTCCCCTTTTGAAAAACCCGCCCGAACAGGCGTCTCAGAAAAACTCCAGGCTGACACGGAAAAGCTGCTCGACCTGGCGCACCGCGCTTTCCAGCGCAAAGATGACGACCCGATCCTTCGGCTTGATCCGCAAGGATCCGCTCGGCTTGATGACCTGGCCGCCTCGGTAGACGGCGCCGATCCGCATGCCGTCCGGCAGCTCCTGCTCACTGAGCGGCGGGCCGACGAGCGGCGAAGTTTCCAGCGCCTCCGCCTCGATGACCTCCGCCGCTCCGCGCTGAATATTGTGCACGGCGCGGATGCGGCCGCGGCGAACATGCTGCAACACGCGCGAGATTGTCACGGCGCGCGGGTTCACGTGCGCGTCGATCCCGAGTGTCTTGGCGAATTCGTGGTATGTCGGATTGTTGATGAGCACGAGGTTCGACTTGCAGCCGAGTTGCTTGGCGATCACGCTCGAAAGAATGTTGACCTGGTCGTCGTTGGTGAGCGCCACCATCAGGTCGGCATGGTCGATGTCGGCCTCCAGCAGCAGCTTCTGCTCGAGGGCGCTGCCGTGCAGCACCACAGTTCGGCGCAATTCATCGGCGATGGCCACCGCACGCTTGCGGTTGTTCTCGATGATCTTGACCCGGGTGCGGCTTTGCTTGCGCTCGAGCGCGCGCGCCACGTAAAGGCCGATATTTCCCCCGCCGGCGATTACGATGCGCGTCGCCTCAGCCTCCTCGTGCCCGAACAAGCCGAGCGTGCGGCGGACCTGCTCGCGCGTCGTCACCACATAGGCCAGGTCACCCGCCATCAACTGGTCGCTCGAATGCGGCACGAACAGGCTGTCGTTGCGCGAAACGCCGACCACCGTGGACGGCAGGTCGGGAAAGAGCTCGGTCAGCTGCGCCAGCGGCGTGTTGATGACCGGGCATTCCTGGAGGCACTCGATCGCAACCATGGCCAGATGGCCATCGGCGAACGACACGACATCAGTCGCGCCGGGCAGCGCGATGCGCCGCATGACCATCTCGCCCACCTCCACCTCGGGCGAGATGATGACGTCGATGGGCAGGTGATCGCGCGAGAACAGATCCATGTAGTGGGACTGCAGATAGGTCTGCGAGCGGATGCGGGCGATCTTGGTCGGCACGTTGAACAGCGAGTGCGCGACCTGACAGGCCACCATATTGACCTCGTCGTAGAGCGTCACCGCGATGATCATATCGGCCTGCTCGGCGCCGGCGGCGGCCAGCACGTCCGGGTCGGAGCCGTGGCCGACAAAGCCGCGCACGTCGAGCGTGTCGCGCACGGCCCGGATGAGCTCGGGCGACGTGTCGATGACGGAAACGTCGTTGTGCTCGGCAGCAAGCCGCTCGGCAATGCCGTAGCCGACCTGACCGGCGCCGCAGATGATCGCCTTCATGGCTTCTCCTATACGCCCAGCGACTTCAACTTGCGATGAAGCGCGGAACGTTCCATGCCGATGAATTCGGCCGTCCGCGAGATGTTTCCGCCGAATCGGTTGATCTGGGCAAGCAGATATTCCTTCTCGAACTGCTCGCGCGCCTCGCGCAGCGGGAGGGCCATGATGTGCTGGTCGGACTGTGAGGGAACACGCGGCATCATGTCGCCGATTTCCGACGGCAGGAGATCAGCCGTGATGGGCGCATCGTCGTCGTCGCGCGTCAGGATCAAAAGCCGCTCGATATTGTTGCGTAGCTGTCGGATGTTGCCCGGCCAGTCATGTGCCTGGAGCACGGCGAGCGCATCTTCGCCGAGGCGGCGCGGGCGGATGCCAACCTGGGCGACGATCTGCTTCATGAAATGATCCACCAGGACCGGAATATCCTCCCGGCGCTCGGAAAGCGGCGGCACCGTCACCGGCACGACGGCCAGGCGGTGGTAGAGATCTTCGCGGAAACGGCCCTCGGCGATCATCTCTTCAAGGTTGCGCGCCGTCGAGGAGATGATGCGCACGTCCACCTTCACGCGCTTCGTGCCGCCCACCCGCTCGAACTGCTGATCGACGAGCACCCGCAGGATCTTCGCCTGGGTCTCGCGCGGCATGTCGGCCACCTCGTCAAGGTAGAGCGTGCCGCGATGCGCCTCCTCGAGTGCGCCCACCTTGCGCTCGCTGCCGTTGGATTCGGTGCCGAAGAGCTCGATTTCCATCCGCTCGGGCGTGATGGAGGCGGCGTTGACCGAAATGAAGGGACCGCCGGCGCGCTGGGACGTGGCGTGAATGGCCCGGGCGGCCAGCTCCTTGCCGGAGCCGGAGGGGCCGATCAACATGATGCGGCTGTTGCTCGGCGCCACCCGCTCGATCGCCTGCCGCAACTGGTTGATGGCGGGCGAATTGCCGACAAGGTCGAAACTCTCGCCGCTGCGCTTCTTCAGGTCCATCACCTCGCGCCGGAGTTTCGAGGTCTCCAGTGCACGCTCGCAGATCAGGATCAGCCGGTCGGCCTTGAACGGCTTCTCGATGAAATCGTAGGCGCCGCGCTTGATCGCCGAAACCGCCGTCTCGATCGTGCCGTGACCGGAGATCATCACCACCGGCAGGTCGGGATGCATCTCCTTGATCTTGTCGAGCAGGGACAGGCCGTCGAGCGTGGAGCCCTGCAGCCAGATATCGAGCAGGACCAGACGCGGAACGCGTTCGGTGATGGCTGTCAGGGCACCGTCGCTGTCGCCCGCGGTACGCGCCTCGTGGCCCTCGTCGCTCAGGATTCCGGCGACCAGTTCGCGGATGTCTTCCTCATCGTCTACGACCAATATGTCAGACGCCATTGTCGACCTTTTCCGTCTTTCCCGCAGAGTTTCCCTTACCCGCCGCTTGGGTATCATCCGCCGTGGCCGGAAGGACCATGCGGATCATCGCTCCCACTCCGCCATGGAAATCCGCCGGAGCGTCGTGCAGCTCCAGCCGCCCCCCATGGTCTTCAACGATCTTCTTGACGATGGCAAGGCCAAGCCCCGTGCCCTTCTCGCGCGTCGTCATGTAGGGCTCGAGCAGGCGCTGCCGGTTCTCGCGCGGCAGACCCTTGCCATTGTCGATGACGAGGACCTCGATCCGTTCGCCGCGCCGGCGCGCCACGATGCGGATGACACCCTTGCGCGCCGCGTCCTCCCGCTGCGCCGCTTCGATGGCTTCCGCCGCATTCTTGATCACATTGCCGAAAGCCTGGCTCATCAGGCGCGTGTCGAAGTGGCCTTCCAGAGGCGTCTCGCCGAGATCGCGCTCCATGTCGATATCGGACCGGCTGACCTCGACCAGGAATGACGCCTCGCGTAGCGGCTCGCGCAGATCGAGCCGCTGGATGTCGGGCTTGGGCATGCGGGCGAAGGCGGAGAACTCGTCCACCATGCGGCCGATGTCGCCCACCTGGCGGATGATGGTCTCGGTGCACTGGTCGAAGACCTCGCGATCGCTCTCGATCACCTTGCCGTAGCGCCGGCGGATACGCTCGGCGGAAAGCTGGATCGGTGTCAGTGGGTTCTTGATCTCGTGGGCGATGCGCCGCGCGACGTCGGCCCATGCGGAGGAACGCTGCGCCTGCACGAGATCGGTGATGTCGTCGACCGTGACCACATAGGAACGCTGTTCGCGCGCGCCGGCGCCTTCTTCGGTGGTGATCTGGACGTTGAAGGTGCGCTCCGTGCCGGCCCGGTGAAAGGTGATCTGATCGCGATAAACCTGTCGGCCCGACGTCCG
The DNA here is from genome assembly GCF_034427935.1 of Chelativorans sp. M5D2P16. Taxonomy (NCBI): domain Bacteria; kingdom Pseudomonadati; phylum Pseudomonadota; class Alphaproteobacteria; order Hyphomicrobiales; family Phyllobacteriaceae; genus Chelativorans; species Chelativorans sp. M5D2P16. The sequence continues at coordinate 143,201 of NZ_JAXQNM010000023.1, forward strand.
GCCGATCTCGAACACGCGGCCGATCTGTGGCAGCACTACCGAAAGATTCCGGCCGGTGGCGTCCGAGGCACGGATGCCGAGCATCGTCTCGGCCGAACGGTTGACGATCGAGACGGTGCTGCGCGCATCGACACCGATCACGCCGGCACTCACGCCGGACAGGACCGCTTCGGTGAAGCGGCGCCGGTCGTCGATCATGTCGCGGGCGGAAATCAGCTCGTCACGTTGCGTCTTGAGCTGCAGCGTCATCTTGTTGAAGGTATCGCCCAGAGAGGCCACATCGCCGTCGGACGCGCGCACCGGAACGGCCACGTCGAGATTGCCGGTGGAGACCGCGCCGGCGGCGCCGATCAACTGGCGAATGGGACGGACCAGCCGGTCGGCGACGGCGATCCCCGTCCAGATCGCCGCCAGCACGATGGCGAGCGTGACGATCAGGTAAAGCAGCGCGAACGCGACCTGGGTGTTGATTCGGTTTTCCTCGAGGGAGCGGTATTCGTCGGTGTTCGAGCGCACGATGCTGCGTGCCTTGATCACCTGCGGATCGAGCTCGCGCAGTGTATAGAGATACGCGTCCGGGATCTCCCGCAGCTTGAAGATGGCGCCGATCAGGTTGCCCGGCGGCAGCGGGAAAAGCACAGGCTGTCCGCTGGCGGCCTCCTCGATCACCCCTTCCGGTGGCGCCGGTATCTCCATATCGTCGGGAACGTCGGCGGCCATGATGACCTCTTGATCCTCCCGCATCAGGACGGCCTGGCTCAACCCTCGCCCCACCGTCTGGCGCGTGAGCAACTGGCGGAACCCGTTGCGGTCGAGGTTGTAGAGCGATCGGAAACGGTCGAGGTCGATGGCCATCGAAAGGGTCGTGCCGCGCAAGGTGCCGGCATTCTCCCGTACATAGGCGTCGGCGATCGACAGGGATGACTGGACGATGACGCGGGTCCTGAGCTCGAACCAGCGGTCGAGACCGAGATCCAGCGTCACCGATGCGACGACGGCGACCAGAATCGCCGGTATCGCCGCCACGAGCGAGAACATGGTGACGATGCGAACGTGCAGCCGCGCCGCCGCCTTGCCCCCCTTTCGTGCCGTATAGATGCGATGCGCCTCGCGCCCGATCAGGGCCAGGAGCACCAGCACGAAGGCCGCGTTGATGCCGATGAGGATCAGCGTGGTGCGCGCATCCGGGGTCAGCGGCGTCAGGCCGAGCAGAACCGCGAAAGAAACCGCAGCCGTAATGAGCGCGCCGACTGCCGCCAGAATGCCCGGCAGCGCCATCAGGCGGCGGCTATCATTCGAGGCGCCCTTATAGGACGGTTTGCCTGCCATTGCGGGTGACTGCGCAGTCATCAATGCTCACTCAAGCGAGACGCATATCGCGTGGCAGATATGCAACGCAATGTGGCGACTTTGCAACGCCTGGCCCGTCAGCAGTGGAAGACTGGCTCAGTCGGGCAGGATTTCGTGCGGCGTATGCTTGGAGGCGCGATAGACGTCAACCCCCAGTTCCCGTATCTTCTTGCGCAACGTGTTTCGGTTGAGGCCAAGCAGTTCGGCCGCGCGAATCTGGTTTCCCTGAGTCGCGGCGAGTGCCGCCAGAATCAGCGGGTATTCAACCTCGCCGATAATGCGGTGATAGAGACCCGGGGGCGGCAGGGAAGAGCCGAAGCCGCTGAAATGCCGCTGCAGATACTGCTCGACCGCCTGGCCAAGGGGCAGATCGTCGGGCAGGCCTTCGTTCTGGCGTGCGTTTGCCGCTGGATGGGCTCGCAGCTCGTTGTTGATGATGTCTTCCGAGATTTCGTCCTGTGGATAGAGTGCGGCAAGGCGGCGCACGAGATTCTCGAGCTCGCGCACATTGCCGGGCCACGAATAGCGCATCATGGCTTCCAGTCCGCCTCTGGCGACGCGTTTGGCGTTCAGCCCCTCCTGCTCGGCCTGGGCGAAGAAATGGCGCACGAGGTCGGGGATGTCCTCGGCGCGCTCGCGCAGCGGCGGAAGCCGCAGCGGCACCACGTTGAGACGGTAAAACAGGTCTTCGCGAAACAGGCCCTGATTGATGAGGGCGCTGAGGTCCTTGTTGGTCGCGGCGACGATGCGCACATCCGTCTTGATGGGCGTGCGCCCGCCGACCGTTGTGTATTCGCCCTGCTGGAGTACGCGCAGCAGCCGCGTTTGCGCCTCCATGGGCATGTCGCCGATCTCGTCGAGAAAGAGCGTACCGCCCTCGGCCTGCTCGAAACGGCCGGAGGAGCGATGCTGGGCGCCGGTGAAGGCTCCCTTCTCGTGGCCGAAGAGCTCCGATTCGATCAGGTCACGCGGGATCGCCGCCATGTTGATGGCGACGAAGGGGCCGTTGCGGCGGCGGCCGAACTCGTGCAGGGCGCGCGCCACGAGTTCCTTGCCGGTTCCCGATTCGCCGTTGATCATCACGGTCAGGTCCGTCTGCATCATCCGCGCCAGCATGCGGTAGATGTCCTGCATGGCCGCCGAGCGGCCGATGAGCGGCATCGAATCGGGCGCCTCGTTGGCGACCGAATCCTGCCGGCTCGTGCGTTTCGGTTCCGCTAGGGCGCGGCCGACGATGGCCAGGAGTTCCGTCAGATCGAAGGGCTTGGGCAGATATTCGTAGGCGCCGACCTCCGAGGCGCGGATGGCCGTCATGAAAGTGTTCTGGGCACTCATGACGATGACCGGCAGGTCGGGCCGCGCCTTGCGGATGCGCGGCAGCATGTCGAAGGCGTTCTCGTCCGGCATTACCACATCCGTGATCACCAGATCCCCCTCCCCGGCGGAAACCCAGCGCCAGAGCGTGGCCGCGTTGGAGGTGACGCGCACGTGATGGCCGACCCGCGAAAGTGCCTGGTTGAGAACGGTGCGGATGGCCGCATCGTCGTCGGCCACAAGAACGGTGCCTTGTCCACTCATGCCTTTGATCCCGCTTTCTGCCGTTGCCGGGTTCCGTCCGCCTCCCCGCGCCAGGCGGGCATGAGGATGCGGAACGTGGTCCCGCGCGCGGAGGACTCGCATTCGATCACGCCGCCATGGGCGCCCACGATCTTGGCCACCAGCGCCAGGCCGAGCCCCGAACCGTTCTGCTTGGTCGTGATGAAGGGGTCGAAGATGATCGACTGGATGTCCTCGGAGACACCCGGTCCGTTGTCGTGGACACAGAATTCCATGGGCAGGGAGACGCGTTCGCTCGTGCCCGGCACGGAAAAGCGGATGCCGGGGCGAAAGGCGGTGGAGAGCCGGATCTGGCCTCCGCCCTGATTGCCGATGGCCTCCGCGGCATTCTTGATGAGATTGAGGAAAACCTGGATGAACTGATCCCGGTTGGCCAGGATGGGAGGCAGCGAGGGATCGTATTCCTCGACGATGTCGATGTCGCGCGCGAAGCCGTTCCGGGCGATCGCCTTGACGTGGTCGAGCACCACGTGGATGTTGACCGGCGCGCGGTCGACGGGCCGTTCGTCGGAAAAGACCTCCATGCGGTCGACCAGCGCGACGATGCGGTCCGTCTCCTCCGTGATCAAGCGGGCGAGCGGACGGTCCTCGTCGGAGACGACGTTTTCAAGGAGCTGTGCGGCGCCGCGAATGCCCGACAGGGGGTTCTTGATTTCGTGCGCCAGCATGGCGGCAAGTCCCGTCACCGAGCGCGCGGCCCCGCGGTGCGTCATCTGCCGGTCGATCTTGTCGGCCATCGAGCGTTCCTGGAACATCACGACCGACGCGCCGGCAGGATCGGCGACCGGCGTCACATAGATGTCGACGACCTTGTCGGGCCCGAGCCGGGGCGAGGAGATGTCGACGCGGTATTCGTTGACGGGCGCGCGGCGCTCCTGCACCTGCTCGAGCAGGCTCAGGAGAGGACTGCCGAAGGGGACGAAATCGGCCAGCCGGCTGCGCGCCAGCATGGCGGCGCTGAGACGGAAGAAGTCCTCGGCCTCCGCGTTGGCGAACGTGATGAAGCCGTCCGCGTCGACCATGATCAGAGGCCGGCCGATGGCGTCGATCACCAACTGCGCCACCTCGGCCTTGGCGAGCGGACTGGGAGCGGCAGCCTTCATGCGACGAGCCTTTCGTTGCAAACGGGGTCGGCGAAGGCCTGCCTCAGCTGTTTCAAAACCACGTCGGGATCCGTTTCCGTCAGAATGGCCCGGCGCAGCGTCACGGCGTTCTGCCCGCCGTGGCGCTCCAGATACCACCCGAGATGCTTGCGCGCATGGCGCACGCCCTGCTCGCGGCCGTAATGGACCAGCATGTCCTCATAATGCGCCTGCACGTAGCCGGTCATCTGCTCACCTTCCGGGATACCGGGTGTCGGAGTTCCCGCCGCGTGGTGAGCGAGCCGGCCGGCTTTCCACGGCGCCCCGTAGTGCGCCCGGCCGATCATGACGGCATCGGCACCGGACTGCGCCAGCATGGTTCGCGCCTCCGTCGGGCCGTCGCCGTCGCCATTGGCGACGACCGGGATGGAAACGGCATCCTTCACGCGCGCGATCGCCCGCCAGTCCGCCCTGCCCTTGTAGAACTGGCAGCGGGTGCGGCCATGGACGGTGATCATGGCGACGCCGGCCTCCTCGGCGCGGCGCGCGATCATCGGCGCGTTGAGGCAATCCTCGTCCCAGCCGAGCCGCATCTTCACCGTGACCGGCACGGGGACGGCCCCGACCACCGCCTCGATCAGCGTCAGCGCGAAATCCGGCTCGCGCATGAGCGCCGAGCCGCAATAGCCGTCCGTCACCTTCTTGGCCGGACAGCCCATGTTGATATCGACAATGTCGGCCCCCTCGCCGACGGCGATGCGCGCAGCCTCGGCCATCCAGCGCGCCTCGCGCCCGGCGATCTGGACCATGTGCACGTCGATCTCCGGACGGCGGCGGATACGGCGGGCGCTCTCCGCCCTGCCCCTGGCCAGTTCTCCGCTCGCCACCATCTCGGAGACGACGAGACCCGCGCCATGGGCATGGGCGCGCAGCCGAAACGGCAGGTCCGTGACTCCCGACATCGGCGCCAGGAGGACGCGATTGCGCAGGCTCACCGAACCGACGCGCAGGGGCTGCGAAAGCGAGGCGACAGGATTGTTGCTGCTCAAAAAGGATGCACCTTCATTCTATGCTCAATTCCTAGCCATAGTTTCTGGGTTGCGCAATGGGATTGGCGGCGGCATAGCAGAAATCCGCTGGCATTTCCCCTCGGCGCTGGTTATTCCCCGCGAACATGAATGCGCTTCTCGAACAGGACAAGGCGGCAACGAAGTGTCGGATCGCCGCGGTCATCGTGGCCGCCGGACGGGGCGAGCGCGCCGGGCAGAACGCCAGCGGGCCGAAGCAATACCGGCCGATCGGCGACAAGCCGGTGATCCGCCACACGATCGAAGCCTTCGCGCTTCATCCGCGCGTCGACGTGGTGGTGACCGCGATCCACCCGCAGGATGCCGATCTTTTCGCGGCGGCGGCGGACGGGATCCCCGGCGACCTTCGCCAGGTCGACGGCGGCGCGTCACGCCAGGAATCGACCCGCCTCGCACTGGCATCGCTGGCGGGGCTCAGCCCGGAAATCGTGGTCATTCACGATGCCGTGCGGCCGTTCGTCGACGGGGCCCTGATCGACCGGGTGGTCGACGCCGTAACGCGGGATGCAGGCGCCCTGCCCGCCGTTGCCGTCTCCGACACGCTGAAACGCTGTGGTGACGCCGACATGCGTGTGCGCGAAACCGTGCCGCGTGACGGGCTCTACGCCGCCCAGACCCCGCAAGCCTTCCCCTTCCGGGCGATCCTCGCCGCCCATGAAAAGGCGCGGGAAGCAGGCCTGGTCGCCTTCACCGACGATGCGGCCATCGCCGAATGGGCGGGCATCGCCGTCACCCTGGTGAAAGGCTCGCCCGACAACGTGAAGCTCACCTGGGCGAGCGATCTGGCGCTCGCCGATGAACGGCTGAAAGGAGTTGCGGCGCGCATGCCGGATGTCAGGACGGGCAACGGATACGACGTCCATGCCTTCGGCGCGGGAGACCACGTCATGCTGTGCGGCGTCAGGATCGATCACGACAGGACGCTGACGGGCCATTCCGACGCCGATGTCGGGCTCCATGCATTGACCGATGCACTTTTGGCCACCTGCGGCGCCGGCGACATCGGCACCCATTTCCCGCCTACCGACCCGCAGTGGAAAGGAGCGGCCTCGCGTCTCTTCGTGGAGCACGCGGTGGGGCTCGTGCGCGAGCGCGGCGGGCGCATCGCCAATGCCGATATCACGCTTATCTGCGAGGCGCCAAAGATCGGCCCGCACCGGACGGTCATGGTGGAGGCGCTCGAAAGCATGCTCGGCATTGCGCCGGAGCGCATCTCCATCAAGGCGACGACCAACGAGCGGCTAGGATTCGTCGGGAGGCAGGAAGGGATCGCGGCGCTGGCGACTGTCAGCGTCGTCTATCCGGGAAGCCTGCCGGAATGAGCGAGGGAAGAATGAGCGATACCGAGATGCTGGCGGTCAAGGTGCTGGAGGCGCTGAGACAGCGCGGCCTGAGGCTCGCCACCGCCGAATCCTGCACCGGTGGCATGATTTCCGCCGCCATCACCGATCTCGCCGGGGCCTCCGATGTATTGGAGCGCGGCTTCGTCACCTATTCCAACGCGGCGAAGGCGGAAATGCTGGGTGTGCCGCCGGAGACAATCTCCGCGCACGGTGCCGTTTCCGCCGAGACCGCGCGCGCCATGGCGGCAGGAGCGCTCGCCCATTCGCATGCCGATATCGCGGTCTCGGTCACGGGTGTCGCCGGCCCCGGTGGCGGCACGGCGGAAAAGCCGGTGGGGCTCGTCTGGTTCGGTCTGGCGGTCAAGGATAAGGAACCACGTGCCGAAAACCGGCGGTTTCTGGGCGGCGAGCGCGCCATCGTGCGCCGCGACAGCGTGACGACGGCGCTCGAACTGGTGCTCAGGACCGTTCAGGCGGACGCGCCGTAGACCGCGTTGGCGCGGCGCTCGAACGCCTCGGAAAACATGCGGAAGGCGCGGTCGAACATGGCGCCCATGACCATGCCGAGCATGCGGCTCTTGAACTCGTATTCGATGAAGAAGTGGACGTCGGTCGCATTTCCCTCGGCCGGATCGAAACGCCACCGGTTCTGCAGAAACCGGAACGGCCCGTCGATATAGCGCACGTCGATCACGTGCTCGGCGGGCCTCAGAACCACCTGGCTGGTGAAGGTCTCGCGGATGGCCTTGTAGCCGACGGTCATGTCCGCCACCAGAACCGTCACTCCTTCCCGCTCCCTGCGCGAGCGCACCGTCAGCGCTTCGCACATGGGCAGGAATTCGGGATAGGCTTCGATATCGGCTACCAGGGCGAACATCTGCTCGGGCGTATGGTTCACCCGCCGGACCGTCTCGTGCTTCGGCATGGGTATGCTAGGCCGTCCGAGCCGTCGCGAGGCGCGCCTCGCGGGCGGCCCTCAAGCGGGCGAAATCCTCGCCGGCATGATGGGAGGAGCGTGTCAGCGGGCTGGAGGAGACCATCAGGAAGCCCTTGCTGTAGGCGACCGTCTCGTAGGACTTGAACTCGTCCGGGGTGACGAACTTCTTCACCGGGTGATGCTTGCGCGTGGGTTGCAGATACTGGCCGATGGTGATGAAGTCGACGTCCGCGGAGCGCAGGTCGTCCATGAGCTGCAGCACCTCGTTGCGCTCCTCGCCGAGCCCCACCATGATGCCGGACTTGGTAAAGATCGTGGGATCGAGCTCCTTCACCCGCTGCAGGAGCCGGATGGAGTGGAAATAGCGCGCGCCCGGCCGCACGGTCAGGTAATGGGACGGCACCGTCTCCAGATTGTGGTTGAAGACGTCGGGCTTTGCGGCCACGACGACCTCGAGCGCGCCGTCCTTGCGCAGGAAGTCGGGCGTGAGGATCTCGATCGTCGTGCCCGGTGCTGCCGCGCGGATGGCATGGATGACGTCCGCGAAGTGCTGCGCGCCGCCATCCTTCAGGTCGTCGCGATCGACCGAGGTGATGACGACGTGGTTCAGCCCCATCTCGCGCACGGCCTTGCCCACGCTCGCCGGCTCGTCCGCATCCAGGGGTGCCGGAATGCCCGTGGTCACGTTGCAAAAGGCGCAGGCGCGCGTGCAGATCTCCCCCATGATCATGAAGGTGGCGTGCTTCTTGTCCCAGCATTCGCCGATATTGGGGCAGCCCGCCTCCTCGCACACGGTGACGAGCTTGTTCGACTTCACGATCTGGCGTGTTTCGAGATAACCCTTGGAAGTGGGCGCCTTCACCCGGATCCAGTCAGGCTTACGCATCACCTCCTGGTCGGGCCGGTGCGCCTTTTCGGGATGGCGCGGACGCGGCTTCGCCGAGACGGTGTCGAGAACTGTGACCATCACTTCCTCTGTTTCTCAAGCCTTCCGGCCTGCTTCCGTCTTTCACATATAGAGATTGCCGCGGATGGCAAAAGCCCGCCTGCCGATGACAGGCGGGCCCAAGGTGTGGATGTCGGTCTATCCGCGGATCAGGCGATAAAGCCAGATCAGCAGGCAAGCGCCGATAACTGCGACGACGAGTTGGCCGATAATGCCGCCAAAAGTGCTACCGATCACGGCGAACAAAATGGCATTGAGGACGACCGCGCCGACCACGCCGAGAACAATGTTGAGCAAAAGGCCGTGATCGGCCTTCATGATCTTCTCGGCGATCCAACCGGCGATACCACCGATAACGATCGTCAAAATCCAACCAAGACCCTCCATTCGAAATCTCCTGTTCTGGTTGATGATTCGCAAGAACTGCAAGAACTGTATGGCATAATCCCGCGTTGGTTGCAGCCGGGCGACTTGCTAAGCGTTGAGCGTTCGCCCGTAAGCGTCAAGCACGCTCTCCTTCATCATCTCCGAAAGGGTGGGATGTGGGAAGACGGTGTGCATGAGTTCTTCCTCCGTTGTCTCCAGGTTCATCGCCACCACGAATCCCTGGATCAGCTCCGTCACCTCGGCACCCACCATGTGGGCGCCCAGGAGTTCTCCTGTCTTCTTGTCCAGGATGGTCTTGATGAAGCCCTGGTCCTCGCCAAGCGCGATGGCCTTGCCGTTGGCGCCGAACTGAAAGCGGCCCACGCGAATCTCGCGGCCCGTCTCCTTGGCCTGTTCTTCCGTCAGTCCGACCGAGGCGACCTGGGGCTGACAGTAGGTACAGCCGGGGATCCTGTTCTTGTCGAGCGCGTGAACACCCGGAACGCCGGCGATCTTCTCCACGCAGACGACGCCCTCGTGCTCGGCTTTATGCGCCAGCATCGGCGGGCCGGCGACATCGCCAATGGCATAGATGCCGCCGACATTGGTGCGGCCATAGCCGTCGACCACGACCGTGCCGCGCTCCACCTTCACGCCGAGCGCCTCCAAGCCGAGATCTTCGACATTGCCCTGGACACCGACAGCCGAGATCAGGCGCTCGGCATCAATCGTCTCGGTCTTGCCGTCCTTTGTCTCGACATGTGCAGTGACCTTGTTCGCGCCCTTTTCCACTTTCGTCACCTTGGCTTCGGTGCGGAACTTGATCCCCTGCTTCTCCAGTTGGCGCCGGGCGAACTTAGAGACCTCGCCGTCCTCGACCGGCAGGATCTGCGGAAGCAGCTCGATGACGGTCACCTCCGCGCCCATGGTGCGGTAGAAGCTGGCGAACTCGATACCGATGGCGCCGGAACCCATGACGATGAGCGATTTCGGGATCTCCTTCGGGATCATAGCCTCGAAATAGGTCCAGATCAGCTTTTCGTCGGGCTCGATGCCGGGCAGGACGCGCGGGCGGGCACCGGTGGCGACGATGATGTTCCTGGCCTTGTAGGTGCCCTCGCCGAGCGTGTTTTTCGGCGGAGCAGGCTGCGGCTCCATGGCCTTCTTGGTCGGTTTGGAGACGACGATCTCGCCGGGCTGGTTGCCGGAGGCAGCCTTCGTCAGCTTGGCCTCGCCCCAGATGACGTCGACCTTGTTCTTCTTCATCAGGAAGCCAACGCCGCCGTTGAGCCTGGCCGAGACCTTGCGCGAGCGCTCGACGACGGCTCCCGCATCCGCCGACACCTTGCCGTCGATCTTCAGCCCGTATTCCTTGGCGTTTTCCGCGTAATGCATGATTTCGGCGGAACGCAGCAGCGCCTTGGTCGGAATGCAGCCCCAGTTGAGGCAGATCCCGCCCAGATGTTCGCGCTCCACGATCGCCGTCTTGAAGCCGAGCTGCGCGGCGCGCACCGCCGTGACGTAACCGCCCGGACCGGAGCCGATGATGATGACGTCGTAGGTTTCAGCCATTTACCCCTGCCTTTTCAATGACGTTCCATGAGGACCCACTGGTGCGGTTCACGCGTCTCGTGGATCGGGAAGGCATCCCGCCGCTCCAACTGCCGGAAGCCGAATGCTTCGTAGAGACGGAGCGCCGTCGCATTGCAGCTTTCCGCGATCAGGCTGAGTGGCCGGCCCTCCCCGCGCGAGACTTCGTGTCCGAGAAGCGCCCGGGCGATCCCCTTGCCGCGATGTGCTCGGTAGACAGCGAGGCTGTCGACAAACCAGTTACCGACGGCGCGCTGCTGCAACGCGAGCAAGGGCGCAAGTGCGGGATGCGGCGGCTCCTCCTGCAGGATGCTTTCGGGAACCCTGAAGCCGATGGAGGCTCCAACGACTTCGCCGTCGATTTCCGCGACCAACGCATTCTTCCAGCTGTCGTGGTTCCGCGCATCGCGCATGCGAAGGCGACCCCGCTCCATTGCGGTATCGACTTCGCCCCTCATGACCGCGCCGTACCAGAGCCAGGACGCGAAGCCGTGCGCGGCGATATCCACCAGGATCGCCAGTTCGGCGGCATGCCGCTGCGCCGCGGACCGGATGCTCACCCCACTCGCCAATGCCACGGCCTCGGTGTCCTTCTCCATGGCGCGCGCCCTACCCCCGGCCTGCCGAGCGCAACCCGAGCGCGATCAGCACAAGGAAGATGCCGTTGGACAGAAGCTCGACGGCAAGGAGGATGCCCAGGACCGCCGACGCCGACCACGGCATCTCGGCGAGGATCATGGCGCCGAGGATTACGGACAGGATGCCCGAGGCAAGAACCCAGCCCCAGCCGGACAGCGGCCGCAGGGTGAAGGCGTACATGGTCTTTACGGCTCCCAGCACGATGAAGATGATCGCCACCAGAACCGTCAGCGAGATGATGCCCTCCATCGGCCTGAAGAGCAGCGAAAGGCCGATCGCCAGGGTCAGCGCGCCGAGCAGGAGGGACCACAGGAAAACGGACCAGTTGCCGCGCAGGCGAAACGCCTGGATGATCTGCAATGCGCCGAAAAGCGTGAAGGCCCACGCGGCAAGAAGCGCGGCGGTCATCGTCGCCGCGAACGGATTTGCCAAGGCGAGCACACCGCCGATCAGGGAAATTGCGCCGAGTAAAGCAAGCCAGCCCCATGAGGCGCGCAGGGGTGAATGTCGTGTCGAGTAATCGGCCACCTTCTTCCCTCCTCCTTCAGCTTTCCAGGATGTCCCGGACCACCGGTTCAAGTGCTGCGCCGACGGCACGCGTATTCTGTGCATCGAGGTGAACGCCGTCGAGCGCGGTCGTCCGCGCGACCGCCCCCGCATCGAAGAACGCGCAGCCGGTCTCCTTTGCCACTTGCGCATAAAGCGGTGCGAGCTTCGCCGATTCGGCGATGCCGCCATCGAACATCGCCGCGAAATCGGGATCGTCGGTCGCGCAAAGCGGCGGCGGCGCGACCAGAAGGATTGAAGGCGGCGGGGCGTCGAGGGGGTAGTCGTGGCCGCGAACGATGTCGACCAGCCGCTGCATGCCCTGCCTCGCACCGATGGCGCGACCGCAGACGAACGGCTTCATGTCGTTCGACCCTAGGAGAATGACGACGAGATCGAGAGGCGCGTGGGTGGTGAGCAAGGCGGGCAGAAGCCGGGCGCCGTTCCTGTCCGCGCCCGACAGCCAGTCGTCATAGGCCGTGGTACGGCCATTGAGCCCCTCGGGGATGACCTGCGCCGTGCCGTCGAGCTTCGCCTGAAGGACCGACGGCCAGCGATCCTCGTAAGCGTGGCGACCGGGGCCTTCGGCATCGTAGCCCCAGGTCAGGGAGTCACCGTAGCAGAGAATGGTCTTCATGGCAGAGCCCCTCTCCAACACCCCTCCCCCGTGGGAGCTTTAGACCAGCATCGCAAACGGGTTCTCGACCAGGCGCTTGAAGGCGGCGATCAGTTCCGCTCCGAGCGCGCCGTCGATCGCACGATGGTCGGCGGAAAGCGTCACCGACATGATGGTGGCCGGTTTGATTTCGCCGTCCTTCACCACGGCCCGCTGCTCGCCCGCACCCACAGCCAGGATCGTCGCGTGCGGCGGATTGATCACCGCCGCGAAATCCTTGATCCCGTACATACCGAGATTGGAAACTGCCGTCGTCCCACCCTGGTATTCGTGTGGCTTCAACTTGCGATTGCGCGCGCGCTCGGCGAGATCCTTCGTCTCGTTGGAGATGGCAGAAAGCGTCTTCTCGTCGGCGCGCCGCACCACCGGCGTGATCAGCCCGCCGGGAAGAGCGACTGCCACGCCGACATCGGCGTGCTTGTGCTTGACCATGGCACTTTCCGTCCACGAGACGTTGGCTTCCGGCACTGCTTTCAGCGCCATCGCCATGGCCTTGATGATCAGGTCGTTGACAGACAGCTTATAGGCTGTCTTGTCGCCGTCCTCGCCCTTCACTATCGGTGCGGCATCGTTGAGTTGCTTGCGCAATGCCAATAGCGCGTCGATCTCGCAGTCGAGTGTAAGATAGTAATGCGGGATCGTGCTCTTGGCCTCCACAAGGCGATGCGCGATGGTTTTGCGCATCGAATCGTGGGGAACCAGATCGTAGGTGCCTTCCTCGAAGAGGCCGAGCACCTGCTCGTCGGACATCGGCTTCGGCGCGGGTGCCTCCGGCGCGCGGGCGGCAGGCGCCTTAGCCGTACCCTCCTCGATCGCCGCCTCGACATCGGCCTTCACCACCCGACCGCGCGGGCCCGAGCCTGAGATGGCGGCGAGATCGACGCCGGCGTCCTTGGCGATGCGGCGGGCGAGCGGCGAGGCGAATATGCGATTGCCGCTGTCCTTGCTCGGCGAGGCAGCGCGCGGCGCTTCGGCCTGCCCGGCGGCACCGTCGGGTTTCGGCTTCGCCGGCTCGGCTGGCGCCTCTTCCTTCTGCGGCTTCTCGGCCTTTTCCTCCGGCGCCTTTGCTTGAGGGGCCGGGGTGGAGTCCACCGCCTTGGCGGCTTCGGAGACGTCCTCGCCCTCGCCGGCAAGCACGGCGATCAGCGCGTTGACCTTCACGCCCTCGGTCCCTTCCGGCACGACGAGCTTGGCGACGGTCCCCTCGTCGACGGCTTCCACTTCCATGGTCGCCTTGTCGGTCTCGATCTCGGCGATGACATCGCCGGCAGAGACGTTGTCGCCTTCCTTGACCAGCCACTTGGCGAGGTTGCCCTCCTCCATGGTCGGCGAGAGGGCAGGCATGGTGACTTGTATCGGCATGGGCTCCCTCTCCTCAGTCCCGGTAGCTGACGGCTTTCACCGCCTCGACGACTTCGGCCACGCTGGGCAGCGCAAGCTTCTCCAGGTTCGCCGCATAGGGCATCGGCACGTCCTTGCCGGCGATGGTGATCACCGGCGCGTCGAGCCAGTCGAAAGCCCGCTGCATCACCTGGGCGGCGATATGATCGCCCACGGAGGACTGCGGAAACCCTTCTTCGACGGTGACCAGCCGGTTGGTCTTCTTCACCGATTCGATCACCGTATCGAGGTCCATCGGCCGGATCGTGCGCAGGTCGATGATCTCTACGTCGAGCCCCATGCCGCGCAATTCCTCTTCGGCCTTGATGACATAGGTCATGCCGATGCCGAAGGACACGATCGTCGCGTCCTTGCCCTGCTTGTGGATCCGGGCCTTGCCGATCGGCAGAACGAAATCGTCGAGCTTGGGCACTTCGAAGCTCTGCCCGTAGAGGATCTCGTTTTCCAGGAAGATCACCGGGTTGGGATCGCGAATGGCTGCCTTGAGGAGGCCCTTGGCATCAGCGGCCGTGTAAGGCATCACGACCTTGAGACCCGGGATGTGGCCGTACCAGGCGGCATAATCCTGGCTATGCTGGGCGGCGACGCGGGCGGCCGCGCCGTTGGGCCCGCGGAAGACGATGGGCGCGCCCATCTGGCCACCGGCCATATACAGCGTCTTGGCGGCGGAATTGACGAGTTGGTCCATCGCCTGCATGGCGAAATTGAAGGTCATGAACTCGACGACGGGCTTCAGGCCGGCAAAAGCCGCACCGATGCCGACGCCGGCGAAGCCGTGCTCGGTGATCGGCGTGTCGACCACGCGCCTTTCGCCGAATTCGCTCAAAAGCCCCTGTGTGATCTTATAGGCGCCCTCGTATTCGGCGACTTCCTCGCCCATGACGAAGACGTCCTCGTCGCGGCGCATCTCCTCGACCATGGCATCGCGCAGCGCTTCGCGCACGGTCGTCTTGACCATCTCCGTGCCTTCGGGAATGTCCGGATCGGCCGGAAGGGGCTGCGCCTCGGCCTTTGGCGCGGCGGCGGGCTTCGGCGTGTCCTCCGTCTTCTGCTCGGCGGGCTCCTCGGCCGGTGCCTGCGCCTGCGCCGGCGGTGCGCTTGCGGGCGCCTTGTCGAGGTCCTCGCTGTTTTCACCCTCGCCGAGCAGAAGCGCGATCGGCGTGTTGACCTTCACGCCTTCCGCACCTTCCTCGATGAGGATCTTGCCGATCGTTCCTTCGTCGACAGCTTCCACTTCCATGGTCGCCTTGTCGGTCTCGATCTCGGCGATCACGTCGCCGGGCGCGACGGCGTCGCCTTCCTTCTTCAGCCATTTGGCGAGGTTGCCCTCCTCCATGGTCGGAGAGAGAGCGGGCATGAGAATTTCCGTGGGCATGGGCAACTCCCCCCTTAAAGCAGGATATCGGTGTAGAGTTCGGACGTATCGGGCTCGGGATCGGCCTGCGCGAAATCGGCCGCATCGGCCACGACGTCGCGGACCTTCTTGTCCTCCGCCTTCAATTCGTCCTCGCTTGCCCACTTCTTCTCGATGAGCCGCCGCCGCACCTGCTCGATGGGATCGTGCTCGGAGCGCATCTTCTGCACTTCGTCCTTGGACCGGTATTTCGCCGGATCCGACATGGAATGCCCGCGATAGCGGTAGGTCTGCATCTCCAGGATGATCGGCCCCTTGCCCGAACGGCACCACTCGACGGCCATGTCGCCGGCGGCCTTGACCGCGCGTACATCCATGCCGTCGACCTGAATGCCGGGAATTTTGAAGGACAGGCCGCGATGCGCGAAATTCGTCTCGGCCGAAGAGCGCGAGACCGATGTGCCCATGGCGTAGCGGTTGTTCTCGATGATGTAGACCACCGGCAGCTTCCACAGCGCGGCCATGTTGAAGCTTTCATAGACCTGGCCCTGATTGGCCGCGCCATCGCCGAAATAAGTCAGCGATACGTGATCGTTGCCGCGATAGCGGTTGGCCAGAGCAAGGCCGGTGCCGATCGGCACCTGCGCGCCGACAATGCCGTGGCCGCCGTAGAAATGCTTCTCCTTGGAGAACATGTGCATGGAGCCGCCCTTGCCCTTGGAATAGCCGCTCCGACGCCCCGTCAGTTCGGCCATCACACCGCGCGGGTCCATGCCGGTCGCCAGCATGTGACCGTGATCGCGATAGCCGGTGATCACCTGATCGCCCTCCTTGAGGGCCATCTGCATCCCCACGACCACCGCTTCCTGGCCGATATAGAGGTGGCAGAAGCCGCCGATCAGTCCCATGCCGTAGAGCTGGCCCGCCTTCTCCTCGAAACGGCGGATGAGCAGCATCTCGTGATAGGCGGACAGTTCCTGCTCCTTCTTGAACTCCTCCGGCTTGGGCGTCCTGACCGCCGGCGTGCCCGTCGCGGCGGCCGCGGACTTGCCGCCGCTGCGCGATTTCGCCGATGTCGATCGTGAAGAGGTTTTCCTGGCGGCTGTCGCCATCGATCACTCCCTAGAAAATGTCTCTTGGCAGACGTGCGGAACTCGGCTTTGGGCGCCATACTGCCGCAGGAAAGAGATCTAGTCCACGACAGACGACAGTCCATGTCCGAGGAGGCTCGTCAGCGGGCGGGACGCTATCACGGAGCGTGGTTTTGTGCCATTGCAATTACGCATGGCTGTTATGTCGTTTAAGGGACTGAAATTGCTTGATGATTAGGCTATTAACTTAAATCCAGTTAATCGCCTCGATTGCGAAAAATGACGATTTCATTGTCCTGGGCGAGATTGAGCGCTCGCCGCGCTTGCTCGTCCAGCATGTCCTTCTCGAGCGTGCCGTCGCTGAGCAGGCTCACGCGCTCCTCGAGTTCGCCACGCGTCTTGCGCAGCGCCTCGAGCTTTTCCTCAAGTGTGGCGGCACGCGTCTCAAGCCTCGCCTTGGCATTGAGGCCATAATCGCCATGATAGGCGTGGAAGCCGAAATAGCTCAGCACCAAGATGGCGATCGCCGGCACGATCAGCCGGCCTGTATTGCGACGTTTGTGATGGCGGGTCCACATGCGGCGATATCCTTCCGCCGCATATGGCCATATCCTGCTTAACGGAGGGTTTAGCCGCGCAGGATTCCCCGCCCTGCATAACGGGCCTGTCGACCGAGCTCCTCCTCGATACGGATGAGCTGATTGTACTTGGCCAGACGGTCGGAGCGGGCAAGCGAGCCGGTCTTGATCTGCCCGCAATTGGTGGCGACGGCCAGGTCGGCGATGGTTGAATCCTCCGTCTCGCCGGAGCGGTGCGACATCACCGCGGTATAGGCGGCCTTGTGCGCGGTCTCCACCGCGTCCAGCGTCTCGGTCAGCGAGCCGATCTGGTTCACCTTCACGAGGATGGAGTTCGCGATTCCCATCTTGATGCCGTCGTTGAGACGGGCCGAGTTGGTGACGAACAGATCGTCGCCGACCAGTTGCACCCTGTCGCCTATGCGCTCGGTCAGGATCTTCCAGCCTTCGAAATCGTCCTCGGCCATGCCGTCTTCGATGGAGATGATGGGATAGTCGGCGGCAAGTTTGGCGAGATACTCGGCCTGCGCCTTGCCGTCGCGCGTCTGACCCTCGCCCTCATAGACATATTTGCCGTCCTTGAAGAACTCGGTCGCCGCACAATCGAGCGCGATCGCGACGTCGTCACCCGGCTTGTAGCCGGCCTTCTCGACCGACTTCATGATGAAGTCGAGCGCCTCCTCGGCGCTTTTCAGGCCCGGCGCGAAGCCGCCCTCGTCGCCCACATTGGTGTTGTGCCCGGACGCCTTCAGTCCTGCCTTTAGCGTGTGAAAAATCTCCGCCCCCCAGCGGACAGCCTCGCGCAGGCTTTCCGCGCCCACCGGCATCACCATGAATTCCTGGAAATCGATGGGGTTGTCGGCATGCGCGCCGCCGTTGACAATGTTCATCATCGGCACGGGAAGAACATGTGCAGCCGCGCCGCCGACATAGCGGTAGAGCGGCAGGTCGGCGGCTTCGGCTGCCGCCTTGGCGACGGCCAGCGAGACGCCGAGAATGGCGTTGGCACCGAGGCGAGCTTTGTTCGGCGTGCCGTCGAGCTCGATCATGGTGTGGTCGATCTGGATCTGGTTCTCGGCTTCCATGCCGCCGACGGCCTCGAAGATCTCGCCATTGACCGCCTCGACGGCCTGGGTCACGCCCTTGCCCAGGAATCGCGGTCCCCCGTCCCTGAGCTCGACCGCTTCATGGGCACCCGTCGACGCCCCGGAAGGAACCGCCGCGCGGCCCATGGAGCCGTCCTCTAGGACGACGTCGACCTCGACGGTGGGATTGCCGCGGCTATCGAGAATTTCACGTCCGACGATATCGACGATGGCAGTCATGGGATGTCCTCTGGCTCGAATTGGCGTGGAGACAAATCGCGCCTCTCATACCGCACGCGGCGAAAAAGACAATGCTGCGCATCCGATCGATTGGACGGCGCGGCTTACGCCCCTTTCGCAATCCGGTCGAATGCCATCAGACGTTCCAGAAGCGCCGGCATGTCCTTGAGCGGCACCATGTTCGGCCCGTCGGACGGCGCGTTGTCGGGATCCTCGTGCGTCTCGATGAAGACGCCGGCCACGCCGACGGCGACCGCCGCGCGCGCCAGGATCTCCACGAAACGGCGCTCGCCCCCGGTGGAACCGCCCTGCCCGCCCGGCTGCTGGACCGAGTGCGTGGCGTCGAAGATCACCGGCGCACCCGTCTCCGCCATCTGCGGCAGGCCGCGCATGTCGGTGACCAGTGTATTATAGCCGAAGGACGTGCCGCGCTCGGTCACCAGAACGTCGGCGTTGCCCGAGCCGGTGATCTTGGCGACGACGTTCTTCATGTCCCAGGGGGCGAGAAACTGGCCCTTCTTGACGTTCACAGGCTTGCCGGTCGCTGCCGCGGCTATCAGAAGGTCGGTCTGCCGGCACAGAAAAGCGGGAATCTGCAGGACATCGACGGCCTCGGCCACGGCGCCGCACTGCTCCTCGGTGTGTACGTCGGTCAGCACCGGCACGCCCAACTCGCGGCGCAGATCGGCAAAGACCGGCAGCGCCGCCTCCAGCCCGGCGCCGCGCTTGCCCGTAAGCGAGGTGCGGTTGGCCTTGTCGAAGCTGGTCTTGTAGACGAAGCCGATCCCGAGCTTGTCCGTCAGTTCCTTGAGCGCGCCTGCCACATCGAAGGCATGGCCGCGCGATTCGAGCTGGCACGGCCCGGCGATGAGCGCCAGCGGCGCATCATTGGCGAAGACCGCCCTGCCTATGTCCACGCGCGGATTGGGATTCATGCCCATATCTCCTCAGGCCTCTTTCGCCTCGTCACACCAGCCGCGACTGCTCCACCGCCGCTTCGATGAAGGAGGCGAAGAGCGGATGCGGCTCGAAGGGACGGCTCTTCAGCTCCGGATGGTACTGCACGCCGATGAACCACGGATGGTCCGGATATTCCACCGTTTCCGGCAGCACCCCGTCGGGCGAGAGACCGGCGAAGACGAGGCCGCATTCCTCGAGCTTCTCGCGATAGCCGATATTTACCTCGTAGCGGTGGCGATGGCGTTCGGAAATCGCCTCCCTGCCGTATATCGCGGCGATCCTGGAGCCCGGCGCGAGGCGAGCGTCATAGGCGCCCAGCCGCATCGTGCCGCCGAGGTCGCCGGCGGCTGTGCGTTTCTCCAACATGTTGCCCTTCAGCCATTCGGTCATCAGGCCGACGATCGGCTCGTCCGTCGGGCCGAACTCGGTCGAGGACGCCTTTTCGATTCCGGCCAGAGACCGGGCCGCCTCGATACAGGCCATCTGCATGCCGAAGCAGATGCCGAAATAAGGCACCTTGCGCTCGCGTGCGAACTTGGCGGCCAGGATCTTGCCCTCCGAACCGCGCTCGCCGAAGCCGCCGGGCACCAGGATCCCGTGCACCTTTTCAAGCCACGGTGCGGGGTCTTCCTCCTCGAAGATCTCCGATTCGATCCATTCGAGATTGACGCGCACGCGATTGGCCATACCGCCGTGGGCCAGCGCCTCGTTGAGCGATTTATAGGCGTCTTTGAGGCCGGTGTACTTGCCGACCACGGCAATGGTGACCTCGCCTTCCGGGTTGTGGATGCGCTCGGCAACCTCTTGCCAACGCTCCATGCGCGGCTTGGGCGCCGGGTCGATGCCGAAGGCGGCCAGCACCTCCGAATCGAGTCCCTCGCGGTGATAGGCCGTCGGCACGTCATAAATATTCGCTACGTCGAGCGCCTGGATGACCGCCGATTCGCGCACGTTGCAGAAAAGCGAGAGCTTGCGCCGCTCCTCCGGCGGGACTTCCCGGTCGGCCCGCACGAGCAGGACGTCGGGCGCGATGCCGATCGACTGCAGTTCCTTCACCGAATGCTGCGTCGGCTTGGTCTTGAGCTCGCCGGCCGCCGGGATCCACGGCATCAGTGTGAGATGGACATAGATGGCGTTGCCGCGCGGCAGCTCGTTGCCGAGCTGGCGGATGGCTTCCAGGAAGGGCATGGCCTCGATATCGCCGACCGTGCCGCCGATTTCGCACAGGACGAAATCGAAATCGTCGTTGCCTTCGAGGATGAACTGCTTGATCTCGTCGGTGACGTGCGGGATGACCTGAACCGTCGCGCCGAGATAGTCGCCGCGCCGCTCCTTCTCGATGATGTTCTGGTAGATCCGGCCGGTGGTGATGTTGTCGTGCCGGTTGGCCGAGCGCCCCGTGAAACGCTCGTAGTGTCCGAGGTCGAGGTCCGTTTCGGCCCCGTCGTCGGTCACGAACACCTCGCCGTGCTGATAGGGCGACATCGTGCCCGGATCAACGTTGAGATAGGGGTCGAGCTTCCTGATGCGCACGCGGTAGCCGCGCGCCTGCAGCAACGCACCGAGTGCCGCCGCCGCTATGCCTTTGCCAAGGGAGGAAACCACGCCGCCGGTGATGAATACATATCGCGCCATGGGACTCATCGCTTAACCGGACGCGGACGATTTCGCCAGAGCAAAATTGCCCTGTCCGCTTCTTTTTTGATCGGGTCGTGGTCAGCCGCTCAGCGGCCGGCGCCGAACCGTCTTGGGGGGCGGCCTATTCGCCGGTCGGCACCCGCGGCTCGGGATTGCCGGGCTGCTGGGTCGGAGCAGGCTGTTCACCGGCAGGCGCGGGTTGCGCCTCGGTCCCCGTGGGTGGTGCCGGGGTCTCGCCACCGCCGAGTTCGTCGAGAATGCCGGCGCCGCCACCGTCTTCCTGCTGCGTCTCGCTCGCCGGAAGGGTGTCGAAGATGTCCGTCGGTTGCCCCTGATAACGGGCAATAAGCGACAGGGCCAGCGAGGTCGCGAAGAATGCGGCCGCCAGGATTGCCGTCGTGCGGGTCAGCGCATTCGCAGCGCCCCGCGCGCTCATGAAACCGGAGCCACCGCCGATGCCGAGCCCTCCGCCCTCGGATCGCTGCATGAGGACCGTGCCCACGAGCGCGATCACGACGAGCAAATGGATGACGATGATGATGGTTTGCATGTTTCCTTCCGGCGGTCTGTCGCGGCGCGGGCGCTTGCCTGCGGACGCGGCTCATTACACGCCTTTGGCCCCTTTTCCAAGTCCCGCTGCCAAGATAGGCGCATGTGAAGCGCATGCAAGGAGACGCGCGGGCGCGATCGGTCAATTTGCCCTGGTTGCCTCGCAAATGCCGAGGTAATCCGCCGCCTTCAGGCTGGCGCCGCCAATCAGTGCGCCGTCTACGTTGGAGACGGAGAGCAGTTCACGGGCATTGGCCGGCTTGACCGAGCCGCCGTAGAGAATTCGAACGCCGGCGCTTTGCGCACCGATCGCCCGTCCGAGTTCCGCGCGCAGATGCGCATGGGCCTCAGCGACGTCCTCGGACGTCGGCGTGAGACCGGTGCCGATCGCCCATACCGGCTCATAGGCGACGACGGTGTTTTCTGCCGTCGCCCCGGCGGGAAGAGAGCCGGCGATCTGGCGGGAAAGGATGGCCAGCGTCTCGCCGCTTTCGCGTTGTTGCCGCGTCTCGCCGACGCAGACGATCGCAACGAGCCCCGCCCGCCACGCCGCCTTCGCCTTTGCGGCCACCTCGGCGTCGCTCTCTCCATGGTCGGTGCGTCGCTCGGAATGACCGACGATCACGTGGCTCGCACCGCAATCGGCCAGCATCTCGGCGGCGATGTCGCCGGTGTGGGCACCGCTTTCTTCGGCATGGCAATCCTGACCGCCGACGAACACGGGCGTGCCGTCGAGCGTCTCGCGCGCCCTTGAAAGGAGCGTGGCCGGCACACAGATCAGGCCTTCGATGTCGGCGCCCGCAGCGGATGAGAAACCCTCCCCGATCACCTTCAACTCACCCAGGGATGCGCCGGTGCCGTGCATTTTCCAGTTGCCGGCAATGAGGGGGCGGATGGAGGTCGTCATGGGGCTCACCGTTCCTTGTCTCGTCCGTTCGATCCGTGTTCCCTACCAAAAAGGGGCCACAAAGCAATCGACAGTGGCTTTTAAGGGCGCTATTGCCACACTGGAGGCTGTTGGGACTTCGGATGGAGGCTGCGCAGTCTCTGGGATAAGAAAAGTTGGAAAGACAGCGAACGCATCATGCTCGACAGCCTAAGAAACGCCGCAAGCACCTGGATCGCGAAACTGCTTCTCGGCCTCCTCGTCCTGAGTTTTGCCGTGTGGGGCATTTCCGGCCAGATGTTCACCGGCGGCGGCGGCGACGTGATAACGGTCGGCAATACCTCCGTTTCCGTTCTCGATTACCGGCTGGCCTATGACCGCCGGGTGGCGGAGCTGTCGCAGCAGCTCGGCACGCGGCTGACGCGCGCGCAGGCCGAGGCGTTCGGGGTCGACAATCAGGTGCTCTCGCAGCTTACCGCCGGTGCATTGCTCGACGAGACCTCCCGGAAAATGGGCCTGGGACTGTCGCAAGAGAAAGTGGCTGCACTGACGGCCGCCGATCCGGCCTTCAGCGGCGCCGACGGCCGCTTCAACCGGCAGCAGTTCGAGTTCGTGCTGAACCAGGCGGGGATGCGCCCGGAGCAATATCTGAGGAATCGCGAGCAAGCGGCGATTCGCCAGCAGATCGTCGACGCCGTCGCGGGCGACGTCTCGGTTCCGGAGACGCTTCTGACCAATGTGGCGCTCTATCGAGGCGAAAGCCGGACGATGGAATATGTCCCCCTGCCCCGCTCGCTGGTCGAGCCCATCGAACCGCCCGGCGAGGAAACGCTTGCGAACTGGTTCGAGGAGCGTCAGAGCGACTACGCCGCGCCCGAGTACCGCAAGATCAACTACGTCAAGCTGGAGCCGGAGGACATCATCGATCCGTCGGTCATTTCCGACGAGCAGGTGCGCCGCTCCTACGAGGAGAACCGGGAACGCTACACGACGGCCGAGCGCCGGACGATCGAGCAGATCGCCTTCGCCTCGGAAGAAGACGCAGCGGCGGCACTCGAGAGCATACGCACCGGGGCGACCTTCGAAGACCTCGTGGCGATGCAGAACAAGAGCATGGAGGACGTCAATCTCGGCACCCTCACCCGCGACGGGATTGCCGACGAGGCGGTAGCCGAAGCCGCCTTCTCGCTGCCTGAAGGCAAGGTGAGCGATGTCGTCGAGGGCGCCTTCGGTCCGGTGATCCTGCGCGTCACGGAGATCACGGCGGAAGAAGCGACACCGCTGGCGGAGGTGAGCGAGGAGATCCGCCAGGAACTGGCGCTTTCAGAGGCCAGCCATCTGGTTCTGGACACCTATGAGGCCTATGAGGATGCCCGTGCCGCCGGCCAGACCATGCAGGAAGCGGCCGAAAGCCAGCAACTGGCCATGCAGACGGTCGAGGCCGTCGACAGCTCCGGCCGCAGGCCCGACGGCTCGCTCGTCCAGGATCTCCCGGCCTCGCGGCAATTGCTGGGTCAGGCTTTCGAGACCGAGGAAGGCCTGGAGAACAGGCCGATCAATCTCGGCACCAACGGCTATCTCTTCTACGAGGTCGAGGAGGTCATCCCCGCCCGCGACCGCACGCTGGACGAAGTGCGGGACGAGGTCGTGGAGGACTGGACCGACGCCGAGGCCGCGCGGCGACTGTCGGAAATGGCCGCCAGGTTCCAGAAGGACCTCGAAGGCGGCAAGACACTGGACGAGATCGCCGCCGAGATCGGCCAGCAAAAGGCAGTCAAGCGTGGCCTGAAGCGCGAGGCCGACGATGCCGATCTGGGCCGTGCCGGCGTCGCTGCCGCGTTCGGCGTACCGAAGGGCGGAACGGGCGCTTTCCCCAATCCGGCCGGCGACGGACAGTTTCTCTTCCAGGTCACGGAGGTCTTCGAGCCGGCTTCGGCTTCGCCTGAAATGGTGCCGGAAGAGGTCGCCGGCTCGATGAGACGGGCTATCTCGAACGATCTTCTCGACCAGCTCATCGCACAACTGGAGACGGAGCATGAGATCTCCGTCAATCGTGGGGCGATGCAGCAGGCGCTGAGCTTCTGAGGCTGTTCATGGACCTCAAGGCACATATCGCCAAGGTGGCCGCGGGCACGCCGCTCAGCTTTGCCGATGCGCGCGAGGCCTTCGACATCATCATGTCCGGCGAGGCGACGCCGAGCCAGATCGGCGGCTTTCTGATGGCGTTGCGCGTGCGCGGGGAGACGGTGGACGAAATCGCCGGCGCGGTGCAGACCATGCGCGCCAAGATGCTGCCCGTCGCGGCACCGGAAGGGGCGATCGACATCGTCGGCACCGGCGGCGACGGCTCGGGCACCTACAACGTGTCCACCTGTGCCGCCTTCGTCGTTGCGGGCTGCGGCGTGCCGGTAGCCAAGCACGGCAATCGCGCGCTGTCCTCGCGTTCGGGCGCCGCCGACAGCCTGGCTGCACTCGGCGTCGACATCGAAATCGGGCCCGAGCGCATCGCCGCCTGCATTGCCGAAGCCGGCGCCGGCTTCATGTTCGCCCCTGCCCACCACGCGGCCATGCGCCATGTCGGCGCTTCCCGCGTCGAGCTCGGCACGCGCACGATCTTCAACCTGCTCGGCCCGCTGTCGAACCCGGCACGCGTGAAGCGCCAGCTGATCGGCGTCTTCTCGCCGGAATGGGTGGAACCCCTCGCCCACGTCCTGAAGACTCTCGGCGCCGAGAAGGCCTGGGTGGTGCATGGAGACGGGCTTGATGAGATGACCACCGCCGGGACCACGCGCGTCGCAGAGCTGGCGGACGGGGAAATCCGCAGCTTCGAGGTCACGCCGGAAGAGGCCGGCCTGCCGCGGGCCGACCTGGCCGACTTGAAGGGCGGCGATGGTGAGCACAACGCCAAGGCGCTGCGCGCGGTGCTTAAGGGCGAGCGCAACGCCTACCGCGATATCGCGCTGCTCAATGCCGGCGGCGCGCTTGTCGTGGCCGACAGGGCTGAAACGCTGAAGGACGGCGTGGCGATCGCCGCCCGGGCGCTCGACGAGGGCCGTGCGCTTGCCGTTCTGGAGAAGCTCGTCGACGTGTCCAACCGGAAATCGTGAAACGGAACGAGACGCCCATGGCCGATATTCTGCGCAGGATCGAGGCGTACAAGCGCGAGGAGATCGCCGCGGCTAAGGCGGCTCTTCCCCAGGCGGAGATCGCCGCGCGCGCCCGCGATGCCGGTCCGGTACGCGGCTTCACCGCCGCGCTGAAGGCCAAGCATGCGGAAAGCCGCCTTGCGCTCATCGCGGAGATCAAGAAGGCGAGCCCCTCCAAGGGCCTCATCCGCGCCGATTTCGACCCGCAAGAATTGGCCCGCGCCTACGAGCGCGGTGGTGCCGCGTGCCTGTCGGTGCTGACGGATCGGCCTTCCTTTCAGGGTGCGCCGGAATTCCTCACCAATGCACGGGAGGCCGCCGGCCTCCCCGCGTTGCGCAAGGACTTCATGTTCGAACCATATCAGGTCTATGAAGCCCGGGCCTGGGGGGCAGACGCGATCCTCGTCATCATGGCGAGCGTTTCGGACGACGAAGCAAAGGCGCTCGAAGAAACCGCGGGCGAGCTCGGCATGGATGTGCTCGTTGAAGTGCATGACGAGGCAGAGCTCGAACGCGCGCTTCAGCTTTCCTCGCCGCTCATCGGTATCAACAACCGTGACCTCAGGACGTTCGAGACGAGGCTTGAGACCTGCGAGAGACTGGCGCCGCAGGTGCCGTCCGGCCGCATCGTCATCGGCGAGAGCGGGATCTTCACCCATGAGGATTGCCGCCGGCTGGCAAAGTCGGGCATCGAAAGCTTTCTCGTCGGTGAAAGCCTGATGCGCCAGGAGGATGTCGCGGTGGCCACAAGCGCCCTGCTCGGGCTTGGAGCGGATATGCAGGCGGCCGGCTGAAATGGCGGAAACGGAGAAGCACCACCTCACTCACCTCGCTACCGACGGGCGCGCCGAGATGGTGGATGTCGGTGCAAAGCAGGACACGCAACGCACGGCGGTGGCAGTGGGCGCGGTGACCATGGCCCCGGAGACGTTGCGCGCCATCCAGGAAGGAAACGCCAAGAAGGGCGACGTCATCGCGGTGGCGCGGCTCGCCGGCATCATGGCGGCCAAGAAGACTCACGACCTCATCCCGCTGTGCCATCCGCTGGCGCTGACCAAGATTGCCGTGGAGATTGCGCCCGACGAGGCGCTCCCCGGGCTGCGGGTCGAGGCGACGGCCGCGCTGACGGGCAAGACCGGCGTGGAGATGGAGGCGCTCACGGCCGTTTCCGTCGCCTGCCTGACCATCTACGACATGGCCAAGGCGCTGGACAAGAACATGGTCATCGGCGCCGTGCGGTTGAAGGAAAAGGCGGGCGGCAGATCGGGTGACTGGCGTATGGACGAGGCCGGCGATGGCACTGCTTCCGGTTGACGAGGCACTCGAACGCATTCTGGAGGGTGTAGAGCCGCTTGCAGCCGAGAAAATACCGCTGGACGCAGCAGCCGGGCGTATTCTAGCTGCTCCCGTGGAAGCCCGGTGCACCCAGCCCCCCTTCGACGCCTCGGCCATGGACGGCTATGCGGTTCGCGCTACCGACGTGGCTGCCGTTCCCGCGGAACTCGCAGTGATCGGCGAATCGGCGGCGGGCCGGCGATTTTCCGGAACGGTCGGTCATGGCGAGGCGGTGCGCATCTTCACCGGCGCGCCGGTGCCATCCGGCGCCGACACCATTCTCATCCAGGAAAACGCCCGCCTTGTCGCCGAGGGGCGGCGGATCGAAGCGGTCGAAACGGTGGCGGAAGGCTGCCACATCCGGCGCGCGGGGCTCGATTTCTTCGACGGCGCGACCGTTCTAGACGCCGGCCGTCTGCTCGATCCGCCAGCCCTGTCGCTGGCGGCCGCAGCGGGGCATCCGGAACTTGCCGTGGTCGGCCGACCGCTTGTCGCGATCATCGCGACCGGCGACGAACTCGTGCCGCCGGGAACCACTCCCGGACCCGACCAGATCGTCGCCTCGAACAGTTTCGGCATCGCTGCCCTGGCCGGTCAGGACGGCGCCGACATTCTCAACCTCGGCATCGTGCCCGACGACCGCGCGATGATAGCCGATGCACTTTCCCGGGCGCTTTCGGCCGATGCGGACCTGATCGTGACACTCGGCGGGGTTTCCGTGGGTGCGCACGACCTCGTGCGCGAGGTGCTGACGGCACAAGGTATGGAACTCGCTTTCTGGAGGATCGCCATGCGGCCCGGCAAGCCGCTGATATTCGGCCGCCTGCAGGGAAGCCGCGTCCTGGGATTGCCCGGCAATCCCGTCTCCAGCCTCGTCTGCGCGCATCTCTTCCTGCGCCCGCTCATCGCCGGGCTTTGCGGCCGCTCCTTCGCACCGGATCTGCGTGCGGCCGAGCTGGCCGCGCCGATGAAGGCAAACGATGAGCGCCGCGATTATGTGCGTGCGCGCGTCGAGAACGGTCCGCGCGGGCTCGTTGCCACGCCCTTCACGGTTCAGGATTCCTCCATGCTGACCACGCTTGCCGACGCCAACGCGCTCATTCTGCGTGAGCCCGGCGCCCGCGCGAGCGAGGCGGGTGAGCCCTGCCAGGTTCTGATGCTGCGTTAACCGGAAGGTAACGCTGATTTTTCACCCTTGCGGAACACAACTGGAACGTCTACCTTATGTTCTGGTTTTGTTTATGATGATTCCCGGGGTGGAACCGATGCTGACGCGCAAACAGCACGAGCTGCTGCTTTTCATTCACAACCGTCTCAAGGAGACGGGCATTCCTCCTTCCTTCGACGAGATGAAGGAGGCGCTGGACCTTGCCTCGAAGTCGGGCATTCATCGGCTGATCACCGCCCTGGAGGAGCGTGGTTTCATCCGCCGCCTCCCCAACCGCGCACGCGCGATGGAGGTCTTGCGCCTGCCCGAGTCGATCGCCCCGGGCCTCGGCGGACAGCGAACGTTCTCGCCCAGCGTCATCGAAGGTGGCCAGAGCCGCAACGCCCCGGCGCCCACCAAGCCGGCCGCCGACAATGACGAGGACGGCGTGAGCGTCGTTTCGGTTCCCGTCATGGGGCGCATCGCCGCCGGCGTCCCCATCGAGGCCATTCAGCATCAGACGCATTCGGTGGGCGTTCCGCCGGACATGCTGTCGGGCGGGGAGCACTATGCACTGGAGGTCAAGGGCGATTCGATGATCGAGGCCGGCATCTTCGACGGCGATACGGTCATCATCCGGGAGACGCAGACCGCCAATCCGGGCGAGATCGTCGTGGCCCTCGTCGATGAGGAGGAAGCCACGCTCAAGCGCTTCCGCCGCAAGGGTGCTTCCATCGCACTGGAAGCGGCCAATCCCGCCTACGAGACGCGCATTTTCGGTCCCGACCGGGTGAAGGTGCAGGGCCGGCTGGTCGGCCTCATCCGGCGCTATTGAGGCGGACGGCCGTCTTCAGCGATGTGGGGGTAGCCCCCGGGCGGCCCGCGACCAGGCACGGTGAGCGTGCCACGGCCGCCACGGCTTGGTGATTGCGAAGGTTATCCGCGCTTTCCCGCTGCCTTCCGCGCTCGGATTTTCCTCGAAGAAGATCGCCGCACTGCCGTAATGCGCCAGATCGCGCTTGGTGACGACGGTTGCGGCTGGTGCCGGGCCGCAAGGATCGCTCGTCACGGCATCATCGAGAACGACAAGGTCGGCGCCGGCACAGGCTGCACGGGCGGCCTTGGGGGTTGCGGCATGGGCTATTAGGGCATCGCTTTCGTGGCGGGCGAGGCACAGGTCTTCACCGCAATGAAACCTCGTCTTCTCCGCGTTTTGCGGCTGCGGCGCACCCGTCTCTACATTCGTCGGCTTCACGACGGTTCCAGCTGCCAGTGCCCGCGTCCAGTCGTCCATGGTGAAGCCGTTCGGGCGGGTGCGGTTCACGGCGAGCAAGGCGCCTTCTCCGGACAGACCGACGAGCGTTGCATCTTCCGTAATCACGACGTGCGGCAATTGCCGCATGGCGAGAAAAACCACGCCGGCGGCGGCGAGCGGCAGCGCCAGCAGGCGCAGCCACGTGGTCGAGACCACCAGGACAAGCAGCGCACCGGTAAAGAAAAGCATGGCCGTGAGCGGGATGAGGCCGACGGCATCCACAGGCGAATGGGTCGAAAACCACTCGGCGATAGCCACCACGGCGGCGATCGCCTGTCCCATCGCTTTCAGGAATATCCCATCGAGCCCGAAGGGCATGGACAGTATCGCCAGCACCGCGGCGGGCATGGCGAAGACGGATACGACCGGCATTGCCGTCAGATTGGCCGGCAGTGCCAGCGGGGTCACGCGCTGGAAATGCCAGACGCCGTAGATCGCGGTGGCCGTACCGGCGATGAGCGAGGTGGCCGACAGGCCGACGAGGAAGATCAGGCCGTAGCGCGCCAGCCGCCAAGGGAGGCTTCCCTCCGGCGGCGGCCTGCGCGTGGCGCGCTGCTGGCGCCAGTGATTCCAGGCCGCGTAGCCGGCTACCAGAGCCGCTGTCGCGGCAAAGGACATCTGAAAACTGGGTCCAACGACCACGTGCGGCGACCACGCCACGATGACGAGCGCGGCGATTGCCACGTTGCGCATCGTGATGGCGGCGCGGTCGCAAATGAGGGCGGCCAGCATCACGGCGAGCATGACGTAGCTGCGCTGCGCGGCCACCGCCGCTCCGGATATGCACAGATAGAGCGTGCACATGACCAGAGCCGCCGCCGCGGCGTATTTCTTGACCGGTACGCGAGAGGAAAATCCGGGGAACAGAGCGGAGACGGCGCGCACCATAACCATGACGGTTGCCGCCACGAGCGCCATGTGCAGGCCCGAAATGGCCAGGATATGCGCCAGTCCGGCGCGGCGCAGCCATTCGTTGATCTCTTCGGGAATGCCGGCGCGGAACCCGGTGATGACCGCCACTGCGATTTCACCCTCCGGTCCACCGATTTGGCTGCGGATGCGTTCGGCAAGCGCGCCGCGCATCCGTTCCAGCCAGCGTGCCGGATAGCTCAAGAGGGGTGCCGGCGTGTCCAGTGTGACACGCTCCGGCCCGGACATGAAAAAGCCGACCGCATTCCGCCCGGCGAAGTAGCTCGTGAACGAGAAATCATAGGCCCCGGGCCGGACCGGCCCCGAAGGCGACATCAGCCGCACCAGGCCGTAGACGCCGTCTCCCGGGCGGAGATCCGCGGGCACGTCACGCGCAGTCAGCCGCACACGGTCCGGCGGATAGGATAGATGCGGACGCTCCGTTTCCAGAATGTCGATGGTGAGCCTGATCCGGCCGTCCGCCCGCCGCTCCTGCTGGACAAGGCGCCCGGTAATACGCGTGGTGACGTCGGACCCCACCATCGGCGTCGATGCGCGCAGCGTCTCCAGCTTCGCGGCGCCAAGCCCGACGGTAAAGACGAGAACGGCCGCCAGCGGGGTCGACAGGAGAAGTTTGCGCCGTGACTGCCAGGTCAGCAGGGTCAAGAACGCAATCGTCAGCACAAGCGTGCCGGTCCCCGGCTCACGTGGCAGAGCGAAATAGACCGCAGCGCCGCCAGCCAGCAGCACGGGCAGACACAGGAACCCCGCACCGCGAGCGGCGTCTCTTGAGAACTCACGTGAAAGATAGAATGCAAGAAGCTGTTTTATCTGAATAAGAGATTGCTTAATCGAGGCAATGCGTGGCCGTGGGTCCAGCTCGGTACGTCGCTCGTCCACAAGCGGAAAAGTGCCGCCGGAAGACTCCGCCTCGGCCGGCCGGAAGTGCGCCCGCTCGCCTTGCGCCGTCTCCGCGCTTTCGCCCCCCATGCCCGGCCCCTTCCACAGGCGCTTGCACCCCAGACTGCCTATGCTACATGACGGGCGAACGATTTTCACCCCGCTTGCGCGGCACTGGCGCCCGCGCAAAAGCCCTCCGGAAGAAAAATGTCGAAACCCGTCATCACCCGTTTTGCGCCCTCGCCCACCGGCTTCCTGCATATCGGCGGTGCGCGCACGGCCCTTTTCAACTGGCTCTATGCCCGGCACACGGGCGGCAAGATGCTGCTGCGCATCGAAGACACCGACCGCCAGCGCTCGACGCCGGAAGCGACGGAGGCGATCCTCGACGGGCTGAGGTGGCTCGGGCTTGAATGGGAGGGAGAGCCCGTCTCCCAGTACGCCCGTGCCGACCGGCATCGGGCGGTGGCGGAGGAACTCGTCGCCAGGGGCGAAGCCTATCATTGCTACGCCTCACGCGAGGAGATCGAGGCGATGCGGGAGAAAGCGCGTGCCGAAGGCCGGCCGCCGCGCTACGACGGCACGTGGCGCGACCGGGATCCCGGGGAGGCGCCGGCCGGGATCAAGCCCGTCATCCGCATCAAGGCACCGCGCGAGGGCGAAACCGTCATAAATGACCGTGTGCAGGGCGAGGTCCGTTTCCCCAACAAGGATCTCGATGATTTCATCATCCTGCGTTCCGACGGCTCCCCCACCTATATGCATGCGGTCGTGGTGGACGATCATGACATGGGCGTCACCCACATCATCCGCGGCGACGACCACCTGACCAACGCCGCGCGCCAAAGCCTGATCTACCGTGCCATGGGGTGGGAGGTGCCTGTCATGGCGCATGTGCCGCTGATCCACGGGCCCGACGGGGCAAAGCTTTCCAAGCGGCACGGCGCTCTGGGCGTCGAGGCCTACCGCGCGATGGGCTATCTACCCGCAGCGCTGCGCAACTATCTCGCCCGGCTCGGCTGGAGCCACGGCGACGACGAGGTGATGTCCACCGAAGAGATGATCGCATGGTTCGAGATCGAGGACATCAACCGCGGTGCGGCCCGCTTCGACTTCCAGAAGCTGGAGGCGCTAAACGGCATCCATATGCGCCAGATGGACGATGACGCGTTGCTCGACATCTTCATCGACGCCCTGCCCCATCTGGAAGGCGGCGAAATCCTGCGCGCCCGGCTCGACGATGCACGCAAGGCGCAACTGCGTGACGCCATGCCCGGGCTCAAGGAGCGGGCGAAGACATTGGTGGAACTGGCTGACGGCGCCGGGTTTCTCTTTGCCGAGCGGCCCCTGGCACCGGACGAGAAAGCCGCCGCCTTGCTTGACGACGACGCCCGCAACATGCTCGCCGACCTGGTCGATCGGTTCGCAGCGGTGCCGGACTGGTCGGCACCGGCGCTTGAAACGGTCGTACGTGATTTCTCGCAGGAGACGGGGCGCAAGCTCGGAAAAGTGGCGCAGCCGCTGCGTGCTGCGCTGACGGGCCGTACCACCTCGCCGGGAATTTTCGATGTGCTGGCGGTTCTCGGGCGCGAGGAGGCCCTGGGACGCATCCGCGACCAGGCCGGCGGCTGACGGCATAAGAGCGTATGTTGCAGCGCAACACCCATCCCTGTCAAGCTTGGCACGGGTGGGCAAATGCGCTAGCTACATGCCACGCTTGTGGCGAAATAACCACTCCGGGTGGGCAACTTCCCGCACCCCGAATTTCATGAACAGAGAGGTGACCGCGATGACCAACTCGACTGCGAAACTGGAATTTGGCGGTGACAACCGGGAATACGAAATCCGCAAGGGCACCGTGGGACCCGACGTGATCGATATCGGTTCCCTCTACAAGGACACCGGGATGTTCACCTAC
Organism: Chelativorans sp. M5D2P16; assembly: GCF_034427935.1. Lineage (NCBI taxonomy): Bacteria > Pseudomonadati > Pseudomonadota > Alphaproteobacteria > Hyphomicrobiales > Phyllobacteriaceae > Chelativorans > Chelativorans sp. M5D2P16. Next base: position 175,833 of record NZ_JAXQNM010000023.1, read on the forward strand.
GATCCCGGCTTCACCTCCACGGCCAGCTGCGAGTCCAAGATCACCTATATCGACGGTGATGAAGGCGTGCTGCTGCACCGCGGCTATCCCATCGACCAGCTGGCAGAGCAAGGCGACTTTCTCGAGGTCTGCTACCTGCTTCTTTACGGCGAGCTGCCGACCAGGACGCAGAAGGAGGACTTCGACTACCGCGTGACCCGGCATACCATGCTGCACGAGCAGATGTCGCGCTTCTTCACCGGCTTCCGCCGCGACGCGCACCCGATGGCCGTCATGTGCGGCATGGTCGGGGCGCTGTCCGCCTTCTACCACGATTCCACGGATATCTCCGATCCGCGGCAGCGCATGATCGCCTCCATCCGCATGATCGCGAAGATGCCGACGATCGCGGCCATGGCTTACAAATACCATATCGGCCAGCCCTTCGTTTATCCGCGCAACGAGCTTTCCTACGCGGCCAACTTCCTGCACATGTGCTTTGCGGTGCCGTGCGAGGACTACAAGGTCAATCCCGTTTTGGCGCGCGCCATGGAGCGCATCTTCATCCTGCATGCCGACCACGAGCAGAACGCCTCGACCTCCACCGTGCGGCTTGCCGGCTCCTCCGGAGCCAACCCCTTCGCCTGCATCGCCGCCGGCATCGCCTGCCTCTGGGGTCCGGCCCACGGCGGCGCGAACGAGGCCGCGCTCAACATGCTGTCGGAAATCGGCAGCGTGGACCGCATCCCCGAATATATCGAGCGCGCCAAGGACAAGGACGACCCGTTCCGCCTGATGGGCTTCGGCCACCGGGTCTACAAAAACTACGATCCGCGTGCCAAGATCATGCAGAAGACGTGTCACGAGGTGCTGCAGGAACTCGGTATCAAGGACGACGCTCAGCTCGACATCGCCATCGAGCTGGAACGCATCGCGCTCACGGACGACTATTTCATCGAAAAGAAGCTCTACCCGAACATCGACTTCTATTCCGGCATCACGCTGAAGGCCTTGGGCTTCCCCACCACCATGTTCACGGTGCTCTTCGCACTTGCCCGCACGGTCGGCTGGATCGCCCAGTGGAAGGAGATGATCGAGGATCCGAACCAGAAGATCGGCCGTCCCCGCCAGCTCTACACGGGGGCCACCCAACGCGATTACGTGCCGATGGAGCGGCGCTAAGCAAACGTCGACGGTTTCAGGCGGGGCCCTATGGGGCCCCGTCGTGCTTTCCAAGGACCGCTTTCCATCCGATAAGCCTGCCTTGAAGGCCTGCGCGAATGTGTCCGGGGGATCTGAAAGCCCAGCGCTTTCTCTGCAGCAGGAGATCCCCTACCGAGGCCGACGGGCCAATGTCCCTTCACGTCCCAGCAAGGGCAGCAGATCAGCCAGTTCCGGTCCGGACTCGCGTCCGGTCAGCGCGATGCGCAGCGGCTTGAAGAGGGCCTTGCCCTTGCGCCCGGTTTCGGCCTTCACTCGGTCGGTCCATTGGCGCCAGGTCTCCCGATCCCATGGCTCGGGTGGCAGGAGATCGAGCGCGGATTGCACGAAGACCTGATCGTCCGCGGAAAGCGCCGGGGTCGTCCCGGGCCCCTCCCTCACGATCCGCCACCATTCGGCGGCGTCCCCGACCGTCTCGAGATTGCCGCGCACGGCATCCCAGAACGGCTCGGCCAGCGGTCCGTCGATGCCCAGCTCACGCAGTCGCGGCGCGGCCTTCTCGAACGGCATGGAATGGACGAGCGCGCTGCTTAAGGCCCGGAGTTCGGCGGGATCGAACTTTGCCGCCGATTTCGAGCTCGCGGCGGGATCGAAGCGGAGCGCCAGTTCCTTCATGTCGCGGCAGGCCGTCACCGCCCCAGCTGCACCGATGAGCACGGCGAGCGATGCCACCGCCATCGGCTCGATGCCTTCCTCCCTGAGGCCGGCGATGGACAGCGAGCCGGTACGCTTGGAGAGCCCTTCGCCCGTCACCGTGGTCAGCAGATTGTGGTGGCCGAAGGCCGGCGCCTCGGCGCCGAGCGCACGAAAGAGGGCGATCTGCGCGCCGGTGTTGGTGACGTGATCGTCGCCGCGGATGACGTGGCTGACGGCAAGCTCGATGTCGTCCACGACGGAGGGCAGCGTATAGAGAAATGTGCCGTCTTCGCGGATGAGGACCGGGTCGGACATGGAAGCGAGATCTACCGTCTGCGGCCCGCGCACGATATCGTCCCAATGGACCTCCGTGCGCCGGGGCGATAGTGGATTGTCGTCGAAATTCGGCAGGAGGAAGCGCCAATGCGGCTTGCGTCCCTCCGCTTCCAGCCGGTTCTTCTCCTCCTCGGACAGCTTCAGCGCCTCGCGACCATAGACCGGCGGCAGACGCCGCGACAGCCTGAGCCTGCGCCGCCTTTCCAGTTCCTCGCCCGTTTCATAGCAGGCATAGAGGAGGCCGGCTTCCCTGAGCCGTTCCACCGCGCGCTCGTAGCGGTCGAAACGCTCCGACTGGCGTACGGCCATATCCGGTTCGATGCCGAGCCAGGCGAGATCCGCCTCGATTCCGTCGGCGTATTCCGGGCGCGAGCGCTCCCGGTCCGTATCATCGAAGCGCAGGATGAAACGGCCGCCGGCCTTCAGCGCGAACAGCCAGTTGTAAAGCGCGGTGCGCGCATTGCCGATATGAATCCGACCCGTCGGTGACGGGGCGAAGCGAACCGTGACACTCATGGTGCGGAGGTAGCCGACGCCTCATCCCATTGCAAGGCGCGCGCGGCAAGCCGCCGGGAAACGAACAGCATGAGAGCCGACGCGGCGAGGCAGTAGAACCCCATGGCGGCGATCTGCAGCGGATAGGAGACGCCGAGATCGATGAGGTAGCCGGTCAGGCCCGGCCCCATTGCGGTGGCGAACACCATGATTGCCACCGTCAGCGCCCGCACTGCACCGAGATGCCGCGTGCCGTAGATCTCCGGCCAGACGGCGCCGAAGAGGGTCGAGGAAAACCCGTAGGAGATGCCGAGCATCCCCATGAAGATGAAGGAAATCCACTGCGCGTCGAACGCGGCGAGCGTCAGGCAGGCGGCGGCCAGCGGCAGCAGGAAGACGGGCAGCAGCGCCACGGCCGAGAAGCGGTCGATGAGCTGGCCCGAGATGAGCGCGAAGGAGACCGTCATGACCGCCATGAAGGTGAAGGACGAGGCGAAGACCTCCAGCGACCAGCCACGCAGTTCCACGAGATAGACCTGGTGGAAGAAGATGGTCGTGGAGATGAAGCCCGGGGCCATGACGCCCAGAAGCAGCGCGTAGAAGAGCGGGTCGCGAACGACCTCCGCGCGCGTCCAGTTGCGTCCCGTCGCGCGCCTGGGTGCGGGATCGCTGGAGCGTGGCGCCCGTTCCACGGCCACCAGCCCGGCGATCAGCGGCAGCGCGACGAGGACGAGGAATCCGGCGCCCACCAGCCAACTACCACGCCAGCCCACCAACCCCGCAAGGCTCACGAAGATGAGTGGCAACACCGCTTCGCTGGCGTTCTGCCCGAGAACGGTGAGCGACACGGCGCGCCCGCGCTGGGCGGAAAACCACCGGCCCATGGCCGTCAGCGCGTTCTGGGTCATCATGCCCTGCCCGAAAAGCCGCAGGAGATAGATTGTCACGCAAAGCAGGACGATCGAGGTGGAGAGCGCCATGGACACGCACGCCAGCGCCAGCATCGGCACGATGATGAGCGTGACGGTCCTTGCCGAATAGCGGTCCACGATCTGTCCGAAGCGCGGCATCGTCAGGGCACTGGCCAGGGTGGCCAGCATATAGATCATGCCGAAGGTGCCGTGGGAGAGCGCGTATTCCTGGCGAATGTTCCCCGCAGACAGGGAAATGAAGAAAGTCTGCCCGAAGGAAGAGAAGAAGGTGAGGAGAAACCCGCCGGCAAGCCAACGGGCGTTCTCGCGAAAAAAGTACAGAAAGGACATCGGTTTCTCTGATGGAGGCGCGCGACCTATCATGCGCCCGCGCCCAAGTGCCTGACACGGCAAGATCGGATGCATCGTAAAGGCTTGTGTCCACGGTGCAAGGCGTGCGAGCCCTGTCACACCAGCTTCCGCGCACTGGTGCAATCGCTTCTTCCGCATCCGGCTTGCATGATAGATAAGTATATGCTTATCTATTCCCATGTGTGAGACGGATGTTTTTCGTGCCTTGGCCGACCCCACGCGGCGGGCCGTTCTGGAGCGGCTCCTGGACGGTGAAAAGAATGCCACCGAGCTGCGCGAAGGCCTGGATATTTCGCAGCCCGCGGTTTCCCAGCACGTGGCCATCCTTCGCGATGCCGGGCTGATCGAGCAGAAGCGCCAGGGCCGGCAAGTGCGTTACCGCCTCGCGCCGGACGGGCTTGCACCGATGATCGACTGGCTGACGCGGTACAAAGCCTTCTGGCCCACGCGCGTCGAGCGACTGAGAACACTTCTTGAGGAGATAGAGCGATGACCCTCACAGCGGATGACAAGGAAAACAGAGTCATCGTGGAATGTGAGATCGAAGCTTCGCCGGAGAAACTGTGGCGCGCCTTGACCGATGAAGAGCTCGCTGCCGACTGGCTCGGGGCCTTTCCCATGACCGAGGAGGGGCCAGCGCGGCAGGGGCCGAGTTTTCGTGTCCTGGAGGCGGAACCGTACAGCCGCCTGCGCTATGCCTGGCACGATCCCGAGAACCCCGATGCGCCGCGTGTGGTCACCATTGAACTGGCGCCCCTCGGCGAGGGCAAGATGCATTTTCGCCTGACGCACGGTGCGACCGCCCGTGCCCGTCAACCCGAACCCGCCAACACGGATACGCCGCTGGCGTTGGCGGCCTAGAGCAATTCCAGGAAAAGTGGAAGCCGGTTTTCCGTCCGGAATTGCGTGGAATTAAATGCTTAGATCAGTTCACCGTTTCCGCGAAACGGTGAACTGATCTAGCCGGGGCGCTGTCAGAAACTTTTGTTCGAAAGGAGGTTGCGCAATGCGCGACACGATGAATCTCGTCCCCATGGTCGTCGAACAGTCGCCCCGCGGCGAGCGTTCCTTCGACATCTTTTCCCGCCTTCTGCGTGAGCGGATCGTCTTTCTGAGCGGTCAGGTGGACGACAACTCGGCCGCCCTCATCTGCGCGCAGATGCTGCATCTGGAAGCCGAAAACCCGGATCGCGAGATCGCCTTCTATATCAATTCGCCGGGCGGTATGGTCACCAGCGGCTTCGCCATCTACGACACCATGCAGTTCATCAAATGCCCGGTCGCCACGCTCTGCTTCGGCACGGCGGGATCGATGGGCTCGTTCCTGCTGATGGCCGGCGCACGCGGCCGGCGTGTGGCGCTGCCCAATGCGCGCATCATTCTGCACCAGCCTTCGGGCGGATTTCAGGGCCAGGCCTCCGATATAGAACGCCATGCCGAGAATATTGTCAGGCTGAAACGGCACCTGATCGGGCTTTACGCCGAGCATTGCGGACGGAAGCGGGAAGAAGTGGAGCGCACGCTTGACCGGGACTTCTTCATGAGCGCCGAGGAGGCCCGCGACTGGGGCCTGGTCGATCACGTCTATCACCGGCGCGAGGCGCTGGAGGGGATCACCGGCGGAGCGCTGGAGTAAGCGGCCAAGCGTCCTTTTCCCTTATGTCCGGTCCCGAAACCTGTTTGTGATGGGATAGCGGCGGTCGCGGCCGAAGTTCTTCTTGGTGATCTTCACACCCGGCGCGGCCTGGCGGCGCTTGTACTCGGCGATGTAGAGCAGGTGCTCGATGCGGTGGACCATCTCGCGGTCGTGGCCGCGCGCGACGATGTCGTCAACGGCCATCTCGTTCTCGACGAGGCATTCCAGGATGTCGTCCAGCACCGGATAGGGTGGCAGCGAATCCTGGTCGGTCTGGTTCTCGCGCAGCTCCGCCGAGGGGGCCTTGTCGATGATATTGGCCGGGATCACCTCGCCCGAAGGCCCGAGCGCCCCCGGCGGAACGTGGTCGTTGCGCCAGCGGCAGAGCGCATAAACCTGCATCTTGTAGAGGTCCTTGATCGGGTTGAAACCGCCGTTCATATCGCCGTAAAGCGTGGCGTAGCCCACCGACATCTCCGATTTGTTGCCCGTCGTCACGACCATCGAGCCGAACTTGTTGGAGATCGCCATCAGGAGCGTGCCGCGCGTCCGGCTTTGCAGGTTCTCCTCGGTGACGCCCTCCTGCGTGCCCTCGAAAAGCGCTCCAAGGGCCTCCAGAAAGCCCTCAACGGGCGCTGCGATGGGCACCACGTCATAACGGCAGCCCAAGGCCTTGGCGCAGTCCTTCGCGTCCTTCAGGGAAATTTGGGAGGTGTAGCGGTAAGGCAGCATGACCGCCCTCACCCGCTCCTCACCCAGCGCATCGACGGCGAGTGCGGCGCACAGTGCCGAATCGATTCCGCCGGACAGGCCGAGGACGACATTCTTGAATCCGTTCTTGTTCACATAGTCGCGCAGGCCCAGCAAGCAGGCGCGATAATCCGCCTCCTCCTTCTCCGGAATGACGGACATCGGCCCGTCGGCGCACACCCATGCTTCGCCGTCGCGGCGCCAGGTCGTCACCGCGACCGCCGCCTCGAACTGGCTCATCTGGAAGGCCAGAGACTTGTCGGCCTGTATGGCGAAGGACGCGCCGTCGAAGACGAGTTCGTCCTGACCGCCCAGCATGTTGGCGTAGATGAGCGGCAGGCCGCTTTCGATCACTTGGACGATGGCCACCTGCTGGCGCACATCCACCTTGCCGCGGTAATAGGGCGAGCCGTTGGGTACCAGGAGGATCTCGGCGCCGGATTCGGCCAGCGTCTCGCAGACGTCGAGCTGCCCCCAGATGTCCTCGCAGACGGGGATGCCGAGGCGCACACCGCGGAAATTGACCGGTCCCGGCATGCTCGGCCCCGGCTGGAACACGCGCTTCTCGTCGAACTCGCCGTAGTTCGGCAGGTCGAGCTTATAGCGCTCGGCGATGATCTTTCCGTCATCGAGCACCATCGCCGCATTGTGCACGCCGCTTTCACGCTTGAGCGGGGTTCCGATGACGACCCCCGGCCCGCCGTCGGCGGTCTCCCCGGCGAAATCGGCGACCGCCTTCTCGCACGCCTCGACGAAGGCCGGCTTCATGACCAGGTCTTCCGGCGGGTAACCGGCGATGAACAACTCGGTGAAGAGGACCAGGTCGGCTCCGTGGCGCGCCGCCTCGGCGCGCGCCTGACGCGCCAGGGCCAGATTGCCGGCGATATCGCCGACCGTCGGATTGAGCTGAGCGACAGCGATGCGGATAATCCCGGGAGCGGCGTTCGTCATGCGGAACCTTCTCGACTGCAACACATCATATTGGCTTTCGGCCACCATCCAGCCGTTGGCCGTCCGCGCCATCCCCAAAAAGCCGAAGCTACGTGCGGGATCACGGCTGCTCGGAAAGGATTAGCTATCCTGCGCTGTCGGGCGATGCAAGGATCGCGGGCCGCGCCCTACCCCGTCACGCCGAGCGTATCCTCGCCGCGATCCAGGATGAGCGGGATGATGAGGTCTTCCTCGTCGCTAAGATGCCTGTCGAGCATCGCGATCAGGCCGGCATTCTCGTCGGCATAGGCGTCCGCCGCAAAACGCTGGCGGTCGGCGTCCTGCTGCAAGGCCAGGAGAAACGCCCGCGCCTTGTGGCTGTTGCGCTCCAGCGCCTCGTGTATAACGTGATGGTCGCTGTCTAAAATGTTGAAACCGCGCTCGAGCCGCCGTTCCGCCTTGGCGAAAAGGGGAAAGTAGTGCATGTCCTCGATCTGATGGTGCCCGTGCAGTTGCTGCAGGAAAAAGCGCAACCGCGGACCGAACCAGCGGGCGAACGCAGCCGGTTCCAACCGGCCCTCCCGGTACTCACCCACGCCGGATTGCAACAAGGTGCTGAGCTCGCGGAACATGTCGTGCCGCTGCAGCCAGAACTGTGCCATCTCGCCCAGATTGGCATGCTGCCGCCATTCCTCCCGCGGGTACTTCTCCACGAGAAAGCGCAGATCGTCCGGCAACCGGCTCCGGTTCTCCAGACGCAAATCTTCGGTGAGGTTGATCATTCCTGGCTGTTTCCGGCCTGCGTCGGCTCGTCTGCCACGAGAATGCTGTCGCTCGAGCGTACATGTTGCGGCAACCCATCCTCTATGTCGTAATAATCGCCCTTGTTTGCAACGAAGATGTGCGCTTCGGCCCTCAGTCCGCTCGGCTGCTCGAAGCCGCCGGCAAGGATCGAGGTCACATCAGCGCCATTGCGTTTCCAGAAAAGCGCCGACCCGCAGGTGCGGCAAAATCCGCGCTTGGCGAAGTCGGACGCGGCGTACCACGTAACGTTCTCCGCCCCTTCGATCGCAAGACGGGCGTCGTCCACGTCCGTCGCCGCATAATAGTGGCCCGTCTGCTTGCGGCACTGGGTGCAGTGGCAATAGACAACGCCGCGCAACGGACCGCTGGTACGGAAACGCACGGCACCGCACAGACAAGCGCCATGATTGTTCTGCGTCATGAAAACCTCCAGCGAAAACCCGCGCCACTATGCCATGGCGAAGGCTTCGGCTGCATCGCAAAGTGTTGAACGCTGTGATCAATATGAGCGCGGGCGCGGTTTCACGCCCCTGCGCGCGCATGGGCACAGCGAACGCCTCCGGCATGCGCCGGGCAATGAGAAGCAGTCGATGGCTCCCTGTCCCGCCTGCCGGGCCACACGGGCCCGCGCGGCGTCCGTTCTACCCTGCCGCCACCTTTTGCGCAGGCTGTGCTTCGGCGTCCTTCTTCAGACGCTCCGCGACAAGGAATGCAAGCTCCAGCGCCTGATCGGCATTTAGGCGCGGGTCGCAATGCGTGTGGTAGCGGTCGTGCAGGTCGTCGGCCGAGATTGCGCGGGCGCCGCCGGTGCATTCGGTGACGTTCTTGCCGGTCATCTCGATGTGGATGCCGCCGGGATGCGTGCCTTCGGCCCTGTGGACGTCGAAGAAGGTCTGCACCTCCTTGAGGATGTGGTCGAATGGACGTGTCTTGTAGCCGTTGAGCGAGATGGTGTTGCCGTGCATCGGATCGCACGACCAGACCACTTTCCTGCCCTCCTTCTCCACCGCGCGCAGCAGCTTCGGCAGGCGATCCTCCACCTTTTCCGCGCCGAAGCGGGCGATCAGCGTGAGACGACCCGGCTCGTTCTCCGGGTTGAGCACGTCGATGAGCCCGAGAAGATCATCCGCCTCCAGCGACGGACCGCACTTGAGGCCGAGCGGGTTCTTCACCCCGCGGCAATACTCCACATGCGCATGGTCGATCTGGCGAGTGCGGTCACCCACCCAGATCATGTGGCCGGACGTGGTGTACCAATCGCCGGAGGTGGAATCGACCCGCGTCAGCGCCTCCTCATAGCCCAGGAGAAGCGCCTCGTGGCTGGTGTAGAAATCGGTCTCGCGCAGCGACGGATGGTTTTCGGCATTGATGCCGATGGCGCGCATGAAGTCCATCGTCTCGGTGATGCGGTCGGCAAGGGCACGGTAGCGCTCCCCTTGCGGGCTGTCGGAGATGAAGCCCACCATCCATTTGTGCACGTTCTCCAGGTTGGCGAAACCGCCCTGGGCGAAGGCGCGCAGCAGATTGAGGGTGGCCGCGGACTGGCGGTAGGCCATTTCCTGGCGCGCCGGATCGGGCGTGCGCGAGACTTCCGAGAAGTCGATGCCGTTGACGATATCGCCGCGGTAGGAGGGCAGCGATAGGCCGTTCTTGGTCTCGATATCGGAGGAGCGCGGCTTGGCAAACTGGCCGGCAATGCGCCCGATCTTCACCACCGGCTTGGAGCCGGCAAAGGTCAGCACGACCGCCATCTGCAGGAAGACGCGGAAGAAATCGCGGATGTTGTCGGCGCCGTGCTCGGCGAAGCTCTCGGCGCAGTCACCGCCCTGCAGCAGGAATCCCTCGCCGTTCGCGACGGCGGCGAGCTGCCGCTTCAGCTTGCGCGCCTCGCCCGCAAAGACGAGCGGCGGATAGGTCGCCATACGCGCCTCGACCTCGGTAAGCGCAGCCTTGTCCGGAAACTCCGGAACCTGCTGGATGGGCTTGCTTCTCCAGGAACTCGGCGACCAATTCTTCATTTCTGCACCCGATACGCTGTGCCCGCCAACGGGCGGGCCTTCTCGCGAGCCGCTATTTAGCGAAAGCATGCCGTCGATACTAGCCCACATTTCCGTGCGAAGCGAACAAATGCGGGACGGCCGGCGTCGCGCTACGACGGATCGACGCGTTCGCCGCCGCGCACCAGGTAGGTCGGCTTGTACATCGTCACCAGTTCCTCCGCCGCCGTGGGATGGACGGCCATGGTGCGGTCGAAGACATCCTTGGTGAGCTTTGCCTTGATGGGGATTGCCAGGAGCTGGGCCATCTCGCCGGCGTCCGGCCCCATCACGTGGGCGCCCACCACGCGCCGCGTGGCGGCATCGACCACCAGTTTCATGATCATCTTCTCCCGGCGCCCCGAGAGCGTGTGGCGCATGGGGCGGAAGCTGGCGCGATAGATCTCCAGATCGCCGTAGCGTTCCTGCGCTGCCTCCTCGGAGAGGCCGACCGTACCGATCTCCGGCTGCGAGAAGACGGCGGTGGCAATGTCCTCGTGATCCACCTTCGTCGGATTGTCCCGGAAAACGGTCTCGATGAAGCACATGGCTTCGTGAATGGCGACGGGTGTGAGTTGCACGCGGTCGGTGACGTCGCCGATCGCCCAGATATTTTCGATGCTGGTGCGTGAATGGTCGTCCACCAGGATCTCGCCCTTCACGCCGGTCTCCACGCCGGCTTTCTCAAGGCCCAGTCCTTCGGTGTTGGGGATGCGGCCAATCGCCAGCATGACCTGGTCGAACGTCTCCTTTCCGCCGGATTTCAATTGGGCATCCAGACGGCCGTCGGTGCGCTTTTGAACACTCTCGAAGATCTCGTGGCACAGGATGCGGATGCCCTTGGCCTCCATCGCTTCGTGCACGCCGCGGCGCATGTCGCCGTCGAAGCGGCCCAGGATCTCCTTGCCGCGATAGACGAGCGCCGTTTCCACGCCGAGGCCGTGGAAGATGTTCGCGAACTCGACCGCGATATAGCCGCCGCCCTCGATGGCAATGGAGCGCGGCAGAGCCGGCAGGTCGAACGCCTCGTTGGAAAAGATGCAGTGTTCATGGCCGGGAAGCGCCTGGTGCGGATTCGGGCGCCCACCGGTGGCGACGAGAATGTGCTTGGCCGTAAGCGTGCTGTCGCCAACGCGTACCGTGTGCCGGTCGAGTAGCTCGGCCCGCCCGTCGATGATGCGCGCGCCGGCGGTATCCAGCCCCTTGCGGTAGAGGCCTTCCAGGCGCGCGATCTCCCGGTCCTTGTTGGCGACGAGCGTCGGCCAATCGAATCGCGTTTCGCCCAGCGTCCAGCCATAGCCGACCGCATCGGCGAAATGCTCCGGAAACTGCGACGCGTAAACGAACAGCTTCTTGGGCACGCAGCCGCGGATAACGCAGGTGCCGCCGAACCGGTATTCCTCGGCGATGGCGACACGCTTGCCCATCTGGGCTGCGAGCCGGGCTGCCCGCACACCGCCCGAACCGCCGCCGATGACGAAGAGATCCAGATCAAAATCAGCCATGCCCGCTCCGATGGTCCATTAACTACCCATGCCCTCAGCTATGACGTCAGCGCTGAAAAAGAAAGCCCGGCGCTGCGGCCGGGCTGCTTCAATTTCGCTTGCGCGGTGTGAGCGGCCTATTGGCTACCCTCTTGACCGCCTCCTTGCTCGCCCTGTTCCGGCGCCTGCGTGTCTATCGCGGCCCCGAGCTGCCTGGAAACGGCGTTTGCCAGGTCGCGGACGACGCCGCGGCGCCAGATTTCCGCCGCCTGGAGCACCTCGCGCGTGACGATGGGTCCGTCGGAAAGGAGCTTCTGGCCGGTGGGCGAATTGTAGAATTCGGCGATCTGGTTGAGTTCCTCTTCCGAGAAGACCCGCGCATAGGCCGTCGCCGCCTCGTTTTCCAGGTCGGCGCGGCGGCTGGCAAGCGCGAGAGCCTGCTCGTTCACGGTCGCGCTGATGAGATTTTCCATGTTCGGGTTCTGCTGGATAAGCTCGGCTTTCAGCCTTTGCGCGGCATCCGGCAGAATGCCGTCAAACTCGGCGGTGGCGTCTATGGCCTCTATCGCAGTTCGCGCAGCCTTCAGATGCGTCTGCGAAATCTCTTGGGCCTTGGCGGGCAGCGCGACCGCGGCGATTGCGATCGCCGCGGTAAATGCAACGAGACGAGCGCTTTTGACCAATTCCATTGTTCGTTCCTACTCCGTTGTGGGTTCCGTCTCAGCTCTTCGCGTCGATTGTCCTGATACCGTCCTTGCCGGCGAGGATTGCCAGGTCGGCAAGCCCGATGAAGAGGCCGTGCTCCATGACACCGGGAATCGCGTTCAGCTCGTCGGCGAACGCTCTTGTCGCGGGAATACGGCCAAATGATGCATCGACGATGAAATGGCCGCCATCCGTGACAAACGGCTGTGTACCGGCCATGCGCGTCTCGAGTTCGCCCGTCAGACCGAAACGTCTCCCCGCCGCCTCGATCGCAAATCTGGTCGCCCGCAGTCCGAACGGATTGACCTCGATCGGCAGTGGAAAGCGGCCCAGGCTTTCCACGTGCTTGCTCTCGTCGGCGATGACGATCATGCGACGCGATGCCGCGGCGACGATCTTCTCCCGCAGAAGCGCACCGCCGCCGCCCTTGATCAGAGCAAGGCCGGGGCCGATCTCGTCGGCACCGTCCACCGTCAGGTCGAGTTGCGGTATCTCGTCCAACGTGCTGAAGGGGACGGACAGCTCACGGCACAGTTTTTCCGTGTGCTCGGAAGTCGGCACACCGACTATCTTCAGCCCAGACGTCACCTTCTCGGCGAGAAGCCGCACGAACTCTTCCGCCGTCGAGCCCGTGCCGATGCCGAGCTTCATGCCGTCTTCGACGTGCTGCAATGCCGCGCGCGCCGCTTCTCTTTTCAATGCTTTTGCGTCCGGTGCCATCTCCGCCCCCGATCATCGCAACGCTTCCTAACCGTTTTCACCACGTGCGGCAAACCCCTTCGCCGATGCGGCAGGTTGCGAAGAGAACGGCGCCGGGATAGGGCTTTGGCCACCGCAAGGGGGATACTTGCATGAATTTGCCGATTATCGTCTTCGATCTCGACGGAACGCTGGTGGACACGGCACCAGACCTCCTCGACAGCCTGAACCATTGCCTGCGCAGCGTGGAGCTTCCGGAAGCCGACGCCGGGGAATTGCGCAAATTCGTTGGCTCCGGCGCACGTGTGATGCTGGAGCGTGCCTTCGCAGCGCATGGCCGGCCGCTCGGCGACAGCCAGCTCGAATCGCTGATGGCCCTTTTCATCGAGCACTATACGGCGGGCATGCCCGGCCGCTCGCACCCCTATGCCGGGGCACTTGCGGCTCTGTCACGCTTCGAAGAGGCCGGATACATCGCCGCCGTGTGCACCAACAAAATGGAACACATGGCGCAGCGTCTGCTCGAAACCCTGGGAATCGCAAGCCGTTTCAAGGCGATCTGCGGTGCCGACACGTTCGGCCATCGCAAACCGGATCCGCGCCACCTTACCGATACTATCGCACGGGCCGGCGGCGATCGCGACCGCGCCATCATGGTCGGCGATTCACGCACCGACATCGACACCGCCAGAGCCGCCGGCATTCCCGTCGTCGCCGTCGATTTCGGCTATTCCGACGAGCCGGTGCAGACGTTCGCCCCAAGCCGCGTGATCACGCATTTCGACGACCTCACCGTGCCGCTCGGCGAAACGCTGCTGCGGGCGATCGCCGGAGAAGCGGCATCTTGACTTCGGCATCGCCGCCCTCTTATATCGCCGCGCGTTCGGCGATGTCCGCCGGGCGGGCGCGTAGCTCAGCGGGAGAGCACACCCTTCACACGGGTGGGGTCGTAGGTTCAATCCCTACCGCGCCCACCATTTGCTGCATAAATGACGAGGAACGCGGCCACAGCGACGGGAAATCGCCCACCGGTTTCTTTCGGTCTTTCTTGAAAGCATCCTCCATATGCACGGGTCCGTGATCAGGGCGGCGGCCTTCGTGGCCGCCATTTTCGCGCTGTATATCGCCGGGGCAATGCTGTTGCCGGCGCTGGTCGACCTTTACTACGGGAACAAAGACTGGAAGGTCTTCGCCGTATGTGCCTTCACGACCGGAGCCGTCGCACTGACAGTCGCAGCGGCGACCCGTGACCGAACGCCCATCCGTTCCACGCGTCTTGCCTTTTTCGTGGTCGCGGTCCTCTGGACGACGCTCGGCGTCATCGGCGGACTTCCCCTGTACACGGCATCGCTGCGGCTGGATTTCACCGGTGCTGTCTTCGAATCCGTCTCTGCGATCACCACGACCGGCTCCACGGTGATCTCGGGGCTCGACGACCTGCCGCCGGGCATCCTGTTGTGGCGATCGCTACTTCAGTGGATCGGCGGGCTGGGCGTGATTGCGCTCGGCTTGTTCTTCCTGCCGCTGCTGAATGTCGGTGGCTTTTCCTATTTCCGCATCGAATCGTCCGATATCGAAGACCGCCCCTTCGATCGTCTTGCCAGCTTTCTGCGGGCCCTCGTCGGCATCTATATCGGCCTCACGGCGCTTTGTGCCTTCGCATATGTGGCGGCGGGCATGAGCACGTTCGATGCCGTCAACCATGCCATGACGACGCTCGCCACCGGCGGCTTTTCCACCCACGACGCTTCCTTCGGTTATTTCGAAGGCTCTGCCGTCCTGTTGGTGGGGACGCTGTTCATGATCCTGGGCGCCCTGCCCTTTTCGATTCTCATTCTGTTTATCGTGCGCGGGCGGCTTGATGCATTGCGCGATCCGCAGATCCGCCTGTTCCTGGTCTATACGGTCGTGATTCTGCTCGTGGTGGCGATCCACCGGCGCATCGTGAACGAAACGCCGTTCAGCGAAGCCCTGGTGACGTCGGCGTTCAACATCGTCTCCATCATCACGACCACGGGATACGCCAGCGAGGACTACTCGCTTTGGGGACCCTTCTCGGTCATGGTGTTCTTCTTCGCGACTTTCCTCGGCGGCTGCTCCGGTTCAACCTCCGGCGGCACGAAAGCGTACCGGTTCGTCATCCTGGCGAGAATGCTGCAAAACGGGCTGCGCCTGCTGGTCTACGGACGCGCCATTCAGCCGTTGCGCTACGGGACCCGCGTCGTGGACGAGGAAATGCAGCGCTCCGTCACGCTGTTCGTGATTGCCTTCATCGTGGTTTGGGTCGGCGGCTCTCTGGCGCTGGCGGCCGGCAATGTCGACATCGTCACTTCGATGACGGCGAGCCTTACCGCGCTCACCAATGTCGGCCCGGGCCTGGGCCCGATCGTCGGGCCTGCCGGCAATTTCACGCCTCTCAGCGATTACGCCAAGTGGATCCTGTGCGCCATCATGCTGCTCGGCCGGTTGGAGATCCTGGCCGTGCTCGTGCTCTTCACGCCGACCTTCTGGCGCAACTGAAGCGCCATCAGCTTCCCGGCGCGCGCAACTCCTCGACCTTCGCCAGGGCCGTCGACAGCTTCTCATCCCGCTCATAGATGTCGGGATAGTAGCCCACCTCGTTGGAACGTTCCGGCCAGGCAGTGAAATAGCCGACATAGACGGGGATCTTTTTCGGCAGGTTCCTGCGGCCGTTGCGTCCCGTGCCAATCTCCCGCGCGACCTCATCGGTCGTCGTGTCAAGCACGGCCGCCGCCATGGCGCGGGGATCCTGCAGACGAACACAGCCGTGGCTGTAGGCACGGGTGTCGCGGCGGAAGAGCTGCTTGGCGGGCGTATCGTGCATATAGATGTTGTGCGTGTTGGGGAACATGATCTTCAGTTCCCCAAGGGCATTCTGAGGTCCCGGGCGCTGGCGTACGCTGAAGGGGATGTTGGCGCCGTAGCGGGACCAATCAACGGAGGCGGAAGGCACCCGCCGTCCGGCGGAATTGATCACCTCATAACCGGTGCGGTCCAGATAGCCGGGATCGCGCCGCAGCTTCGGCAGCTTCTCGTTGATCAAAATCGAACGCGGCACCCCCCAATAGGGATTGAACTCCACATATTCGATCTCGTCGTGGAAGAAGTTCGTCTGGTTGGACGGCTTGCCGACCACCGCGCGCATGGAAAGCCGTTCCTCTCCCTCCTCGACAAAGCTTGCTGTGTAGGAAGCGGCGTTGATCATCACCCGCGTGTTGCCGAAGTAGGAGGGATGCCACCGCAGGCGCTCGAGCGCCAGAACCACCTTGCGAATGCGCGCCTGTTTCGATTCTCCGGCCAGGGCCGCGACCGTCTGGCGCCCGACGATGCCGTCCGGATTGAGGTCGTGCGTTCTCTGTGCCGCCTTGATGACCGGCTCCAACTCCGGCATGTAGGTCTCGCTGCCGGCATGGGCGAGCAGCACCGGCCCGTGCTCCGCGCGGAATTCCGCATCCGCGTCGCGCTCAATGATGCGCAGGATCTTGGGAAATTCCGGATGGCTCGCGCCAGGCCGCACGAAGGTCTTGGGATCGACGACGATCTCCTTCTCGGCACTCTCCCGAAGGGCTTTCAGTTCCGCGCGAAGGGTGGCGTAGTATTCATTCTTTGGATGCAACGATTCCAGATAGGCGGCGGGCTTCGGAGAATGCGCGAGCGCTCTCAGCACCCGGCCTTCGTCGAGCGTCTTCTGCGGAAAATCGTGATAGCCGGAAAGCTTGTTGGGATTGATGCGGCCCCGATGCGCATCGCGCGCATAGCGCAAGGCACGTGCGGAAAGCGTCATCTCGAAGCGCAGGAGCGCGGTCTTGCGCTCATCGGCTGCATCCACGGAAGGCTTCGGCGCTGCAAATGGCGTGCTCACGGCGTAATCGGCCTCCAAGAGGCCATATTCGCCGGCGTCCTCCAGGACGCGCAGCACCTCCTTGGCCCGGGCATTGGGCCTGCCGTTCTCGATCCAGATGAAATCCGGATTTTCGGCATAGTAGTTCAAGAGCGCCGCCGAGACCTCCTTTTCCGCAAGGAGATTGATGTCGGCGAAGCCAAGCGCCTCGGCGAAGAGGGATTCCTCGTTAACCTGCTGTCGGAGCGCGGTCGACAAGGAGGAGAAATCCACCTTCACCAGCCCCTCGGGCTTGTAGTTGTAGTAGGAAGGTCCGGAAATCTTCGGCAAGGGCGCCGGCTGGCGCGCCCGGGCTTCCGGCTGCCGGGGGCTCGGCGCTGCTTGGCCGCGCTCCGATTGGGAACGCTGCTGACGTTCGCCGAACAGCATATCGAACAGATTTTGCGCCGCTGCGGCCTCAGGGACGCTCCCGGTGATGGCGATCGTCAACGCCAAGGCTGAAAGGCCGGCTCCCTTTGCGCGCTTTCCAAGCATGAAACTGTCCCCGATCCGGAAATATCGTCACGCCGGCACGGCCCTCTCAAGGACTCACGCCAATGCGCGATTTGCCTAAAACTATACCCATATGGTGAAGCAAGTGTAAGCGATCGCCCATGCGGACAGGGGGAAGCGGCAGTTTTCAAGAAATTGTGACCGAGCGTCCACACTCGATCTCACATCTATCGCGCACCGCCTACCACATGGTCTTGAGCGCGCGCTGCGGCCATTCTGCATCGTACGTGTCGGCGTCGATGGCGCCGCCGCTGAGTTCGCCGAGAATCCGCCCGATGCTCGGCAGTGAGGCCGGATCCACCTGGCTTTCAGCATCCCAGAGCCTGGAGCGGCGGATCGCGCGGGCGCACTGGAAATAGACGCTTTCCACGCGAACGATGATGACCGACCGCGGCGCCTTCTTCTCCACCATGAAGGAAGCGCAGAGTGCGGCGTCGGCGGAAATTCGCGCCGTGCCGTTCACGCGCAGCGTGGTTCCCGAGCCCGGCACGAGAAAGAGGAGTCCGACACGGCCGTCCCGAACAATGTTTCTGAGCGAATCGAGGCGGTTGTTTCCATGCCTGTCCGGCATCATCAGCGTACGCCGGTCATGGATGCGTACGAAGCCGGGCCGGTCGCCACGCGGCGAGCAATCGAGCCCCTCGGGGCCGGCAGTCGCCAGCGTGAGGAAAGGCGAGGCCTCGATGAAGGCGGCATAGGCGGGGATGATATGGTCGGTTTCCTTGACGAGGGAGCCTTCGCCCGGCCGGCCGTAGAGCGTTTCGAGTTCCTCGATCGTCGTAACGGCTCCCGCCTCCCCTGACTTATCGCTCACGGCTCAACCCCTTCTCCTCCAGCTCGCGCAGGTAGTCCTTCCAGCGCGCCGCGCGCTCCCGGCCGAGCGTCGCCAGATAGCTCCAGCTGTACAACCCGGTTTCATGGCCGTCGTCGAACACGATGCGCACGGCGTAATTGCCCACCGGCTCGATGCGCGAAATGGCGACATCCTTCTTGCCGCCGACCGTCACGCGCTCGTCGGGGGAATGGCCCTGCACTTCCGCCGACGGCGAAAACACGCGGAGCACCTCCGCACTCAATTCCATCGGCGACTCGTCCGGAAAGGTTACCGTCAGAAGCTTCCGGTCCTTGGAAACGCGCAGTTCTTTGGGTGGTCGCATGGTTCGCCTCCATCCTTCACCTACGCCGACAGGTCCCGTTTGAAAAGGGTCGCGTCGTGAAACGCAGTCGCGCATTGCCGCGACCGGCCGGCAGATGCTAGCGTGCCGCCAAACTTGAATAGTTGTGTCCCATATCCACATGGTGGATAGCGAAACGGGCGTAGGGCGAGGAACCCCCATGGACCAGACAAGCAGCATGATCGATCCCTTCGGCCGCGCAATCACCTATTTGCGCGTTTCGGTCACCGATCGCTGCGACTTCCGCTGCGTCTACTGCATGGCGGAAGACATGACCTTCCTGCCGAAAAAGGACCTTCTGAGCCTCGAGGAGCTGGAGCGCCTGTGCGCCGTCTTTATCGAGAAGGGCGTGCGCAAGCTTCGGTTGACCGGCGGCGAGCCGCTGGTGCGCAAGAACATCATGCATCTCATCCGGCAGCTTTCGCGCCATCTGGACACGGGAGCGCTGGAGGAAGTGACCCTGACCACCAACGGCTCCCAACTCGAGCGTTTCGCCGCCGAACTCGCCGATTGCGGCGTGCGCCGTGTCAATATCTCGCTCGACACGCTGGACCCGGAGAAGTTCCGGGCCATCACCCGCTGGGGCATCTTCGACCGCGTGATGCGGGGGATCAACGCCGCCCAGGAGGCTGGGCTTCATATCAAGCTCAACACGGTGGCGCTCAAAGGTTTCAACGACGCGGAAATTCCACACATGCTGCGCTGGGCGCACGATCGCGGCATGGACATGACGGTGATCGAGACCATGCCCATGGGCGAGATCGACGCCGACCGTACGGACCAGTACCTTCCCCTGTCCGAATTGCGGGCGCAGCTCGAACGGCAGTTCACGCTGACCGACATTCCCTACAAGACCGGCGGGCCCGCGCGCTACGTGGAAGTGGCGGAAACAGGCGGACGGCTCGGTTTTATCACACCGCTGACGCACAATTTCTGCGAAAGCTGCAACCGGGTGCGCGTCACCTGCACGGGCACGCTCTACATGTGCCTCGGCCAGGACGATGCCGCGGACTTGCGTGCGCCCATGCGCGCCTCGGAAGGCAACGAGCTCCTGTCGCGTGCCATCGACGAGGCGATCGGGCGCAAGCCGAAGGGCCACGACTTCGTGATCGACCGCAGTACGAAACGCCCGGCGGTTTCGCGCCACATGAGCGTCACGGGCGGCTGACAACGTTTTTCCCAAACTGGACCGATTGCCCGGCCGGCGTTTCGGCCGTAAGGCGGGCCGACCGGAGCGTGGGAGTCCGTCCGCCCCGATGACCGGCTTTCTTGCTTCCCCGTGCCCACGGGCGTGCGGGTCTGCCGCGTGAAACAGAAGAAACACGATGACCGCCCGCCCCTTCGATCGCACCACGCCGCCCCATATCCTGACGCTGGTCATCGCGGCGGCAACCGCTTCGGTGGCGACGAACGTTTTCCTGCCGTCGCTGCCCGGCATGGCCACCTATTTCGGGGCGGACTATGCCCTGGCCCAATTGACCGTTTCCTTCTATCTCGGGGCCACCGCCATCCTGCAGCTTTTCATCGGCCCGGCTTCGGACCGGTTCGGCCGCCGGCCGGTCATGCTGTTCAGCTTCGGCGTCTTCATCCTCAGCACCTTCGCCGCGATCCACGCACCGACGATGGAGCTTTTGCTCTTCTATCGTCTTCTCCAGGCCTTCGCAGCCGCCGGAATGGTGCTGTCGCGGGCGGTGGTGCGCGATACGGTCGACGCGAACGAAGCGGCCAGCCGCATCGGCTACATCACCATGGGCATGACGGTCGCGCCCATGGTCGGGCCGATTATCGGCGGCTTTCTCGACGCGCTTTACGGCTGGCAGGCGGCCTTCTATCTGATGCTCGTCTTCGGCATCGTCGCCTTCACGGTCGTTTATCTCGACCTCGGCGAGACCAACCACCAACGGTCCGCGAGCATGGCGGCCCAGTTCCGCAACTATCCGGAGCTCTTCCGCTCGCGGCGTTTCTGGGGGTATGCGGCCACCGCTGCCTTCACCTCGGGCGGATTTTTCGCCTTTCTCGGCGGCGGGCCGTTCGTCGCCACGCGCATCCTGGAGCTCTCCCCCGCCATCTACGGACTCTATTTCGCGATCGTCACCATCGGCTACGCCGTTGGCAACTTTCTGTCGGGACGCCACTCCCAATCGATCGGCATCAACCGCATGATGCTCATCGGCAATCTCATCGCCGCCTGCGGCATGGGCCTGTCCATTTTGCTCTTCGCCACCGGTTTCCACCACCCTATGTCGCTGTTCGGTCCGACCTTCTTCGTCGGGCTCGGCAACGGCATCACCCTTCCAAGCGCCCTTGCCGGCGTGGTCAGCGTGCGGCCGCACCTGGCCGGATCCGCCTCGGGTTTGGGCGGGGCCCTGCAGATCGGCGGCGGGGCGGCCCTTTCCGTGCTGGCCGGGGCCTTCCTGACGGTGCAATCTGGACCGTATCCACTGCTCTTCGTCATGCTGTCTTCCTCCCTTTGCGGCGTCGTCGCCACGCTGTATGTCATTCACATCGCTCGCCGCATGGGCGAACTGTGAAACGGAGTGCCGACGATGCAGAAGATTGCCGGGATCATTGTGGCCGCGGGCATGATCCCTTCTTCAACAGCAATACGCCCGAAGACCTGCAGGCGGTGCAGCGGATAGCCGCAGAGGCGCAGGAATGAAACAGAATGTCTTCGGTGTCACGGGCTGGAAGAATTCCGGCAAGACCACGCTGACGGAGCGTCTCGTCGCCGCATTTGCTGAGCGCGGCCTCAAGGTCGCCACCGTGAAGCACGCGCACCACGCCTTCGACGTCGACCAGCCAGGCACCGATTCCTTCCGCCACCGTGCCGCGGGCGCAAGGGAGGTCGCCATCGTGTCGAGCCTCCGCTGGGCGCTCATGCACGAGTTGAAGGACGAGGCCGAGCCGACGCTTGCCGATATTCTGAGCCGTCTGTCGCCCAGCGACCTCGTGCTGGTGGAGGGGTTCAAGCGCCACAGCCATCCCAAGATCGAGTGCCGGCGTGGCGAAGCCCGCGACCAGGCACCGCTTGCCGGCAACGTGCCGGCAATCGTCGCCGTGGCCAGCGATGCGCCGACCGCAGACGGCGGTTTGCCGTCGTTCGATCTAGACGACATCGAGGGCATCGCCGACTTCATTGTCGCTCACCTGAACCTTCAAAAGCGAAAAAATCGGTGAAAATAACCGTCCATCGCCGCTTGCAATTTTATTGCCGGGAATGGAAATGTTCCTCCTTGAGCCTCGCCGGCTCGATGAACGGCGGGGCATAAGAACGAGACAGAGAGGAACACCCATGCATATCAAACGGCGCATTGCATTTGGCCTTTCGGCGGCGGCGGCGCTTGCCTTTACGGCCGCCGGTGCCCTCGCGCAGGACCGGATGCAGCTCAAGATCGGGACCGAGGGCGCCTACCCGCCCTTCAACAATCTCACCGCCAGCGGCGAGCTCGAAGGTTTCGACGTCGACATCGCCCGCGCCCTTTGCGAGGAGATGAACGCCGAGTGCGAATTCGTTACCCAGGATTGGGACGGCATCATCCCGGCGCTGCAGGCCGGCAAGTTCGACGCCATCATCGCCTCGATGTCGATCACGCCGGAGCGCGACGAGCAGGTCGATTTCACCAAGCCCTACTACACGAATTCACTGGTGTTCGTGGCGCCGAAGGAGTCCGAGTTCGACCCGAACAATATCGAGGACAAGGCGATCGGCGTACAGGCCGGCACCATCGCCGCCGAGTTTGTCGAGGAGAACTATTCAAATGCGGAGCTCAGGGCCTATCCCTCGCAGCTCGAGGCCTGGGCGGATCTGAGCAACGGGCGTGTCGATGCCGTGCTCGCCGATTTCGGCGTCCAGTATGAATGGGTCAACAGCGAGGACGGCGCCTGCTGCGAGTTCAAGGGCGAGACGGTGAGCGGTGACGACCAGATCGGCATCGCCGTCCGCGAGGGCGAGACGGAACTCGTCGAGAAGTTCAACGCGGCGATCGACGCCATCCGCGAAAACGGGACCTACGCGGAAATCAACGCGAAGTATTTCCCGTTCGACATCTACGGCGAGTAAGCATGACGGCCGGATGCGGGACCGTTTCCCGTATCCGGCTTCGCGTCGCCGCGCCTTTCCGGCCTTTGACAATTCTCCGTTGAGCCGCAGTCCGGACGCAGGTTCAGGTCGTGGACTATACCACCCTACTCAGTTTTGGCCCCGAAGGCTGGGGAGACGACATCGCTTCCGGCGTTGCGGTGACGGTAAGCCTTGCGCTGGCAACCCTGCCGCTCGGCCTTGTGCTGGGTTTCGTCATAGCGCTGGGAAAGCGCTCCGCCGAACCGACATTGCGCCTGTCGGCCAACATCTTCACCACGATTTTTCGTGGCCTGCCCGAGCTTCTGACGCTGTTCCTGGTCTATTACGGCGCACAAATCGCAATTCAGCAGGTCGTTCAGGCGGCGGGCGGCGAGACATATTTAGAGATCAATGCTTTCGCGGCGGGCATGGTGGCCCTCGGCGCGGTTTTCTCCGCCTATGCCAGCGAAGTCTTCGTGGCGGCCTTCAGCGCCGTTCCGAACGGGCAGTATGAGGGCGCCTATGCGCTCGGCCTGTCGCGCCGGCGCACCATGCGGCTCGTGATCCTGCCGCAGCTCATCCGGGTCGCCCTGCCCGGCCTTTCCAATCTCTGGCTGATCCTCCTGAAGGAGACGGCGCTCGTCTCCGTCATCGGCCTTTCCGACATCCTGCGGCAGACTGGTGTCGCCGCCCGCACCACGGGAGAGTCCTTTCTCTTTTACGGAACGGCTTGCCTGCTCTACCTCGCCCTGGCGCTCATGTCTTCGATTGTGCTTTCCGCCGTGGAACGGCGGGTTTCCGCCGGCGGTGCCGTGCGATGAGCGAGCCTCCTCCCGTGATCGACACTCCGGCCCTGCCGGCGCGCGGCGGAGCCGGGGTGCTGCCGCCTCCCCCGCCGGCAAGAGGCCTGACCCGGGCCCGCGTGGCGGGCATCGCCCTCCTTGGCGTGTGGGCGCTCGTCGGTATCGGCACGGTGATCTTCCTTCTGGCTTCCTGGAATCCCGAGCTCTTCGCCCGCTACGCACCGCGCTATCTGTCCGGCCTGTGGATCACGGTCCAGCTCGTCGCCATCTCGGTTCTGGCGGGCGCGGTGCTTTCGATCCCGGTGGCGCTCGGCCGCCGCTCGAAGAACCGGGTCACGGCGGCGTTCGCCTACGGCTATGTCTATTTCTTCCGCGGCACGCCGCTCCTCGCCCAGACTTTCCTCGTTTATTACGGCCTGGGCTCCTTCCGGCCGGAATTGCAGGCTATCGGGCTGTGGGGCTTCTTCCGCGAGGCCTGGTACTGCGCGCTTTTCGCCTTCACGCTCAATACGGCGGCCTATCAGGCAGAGATCCTGCGTGGGGCCTTCGAGAGCATCGGGCGCGGCCAGTGGGAAGCTGCCTCTGCGCTGGGGCTGTCGCGGCTGCAGACGATCTATAAGATCATCCTGCCCCAGGCGCTGATGATCGCCCTGCGGCCCTACGGCAACGAGATCATCCTGATGATCAAGGGCTCGGCCATCGTCGCCATCATCACCGTCTACGACCTGATGGGTGAGACAAGGCGCGCCTATTCGCGGACTTTCGACTTCCAGACCTACATCTGGGCCGCCCTCATCTATCTCAGCATGGTGGAGATGCTGAGGATCGTCATCGAGCGTATCGAGCGGCGCTTGACACGCCATCTACGCCGATAAACCCTGAACGGAGAAGAAACGCGGAGGATCGACCCGAATGGCCAAGGTTGCATTCATCGGACTTGGGGTGATGGGCTATCCCATGGCCGCGCACCTGAAGGACCGTGGCGGACACGACGTCACCGTCTACAACCGCACGGCGGCGAAGGCGGAGAAATGGGTTTCCGAGCATGGTGGAGCGAGCGCGGCCACCCCGGCAGAGGCTGCGCGCGACAAGGATTTCGTTTTCACCTGCGTGGGCAATGACGATGACCTGCGCTCCGTCACCACCGGCGAAACCGGTGCCTTCGAAGCGATGAAGGCCGGGGCGGTCTTCATCGACAACACCACGGCCTCCGCCAAGGTCGCACGCGAACTGGCGGCGGAGGCGGAAGAGCGCGGCTTCGGCTTCATCGACGCGCCCGTATCCGGCGGCCAGGCAGGCGCCGAAAACGGCGTGCTCACCGTCATGTGCGGCGGTGAGGAGGCAACCTTCGACAAGGCCAAGCCGGTGATCGAATCCTATGCCCGCATGGTGGGACTGATGGGCCCGGCGGGTGCGGGCCAGCTCACGAAGATGATCAACCAGATCTGCATCGCCGGTCTCGTGCAGGGCCTCGCCGAAGGCATCCATTTCGGCAAGAAGGCCGGTCTCGACATCGAGAGGGTCATCGAGGTGATCTCCAAGGGAGCGGCCGGCTCCTGGCAGATGGAAAACCGCCACAAGACGATGAATGCCGGCGAGTACGACTTCGGCTTCGCCGTCGACTGGATGCGCAAGGACCTCGGCATCTGCCTGGAAGAGGCGAACGGAAACGGTGCAAAGCTGCCGGTCACGGCCCTCGTCGACCAGTTCTATAAGGAGATCCAGGAGATGGGTGGCAGGCGCTGGGATACCTCCTCGCTGCTTGCCCGGCTGGAAAAATAGGGACCAGGTCGGGGACGTGCGGCATGCCGGCCACGCTTTCTTTCGCGCCGGTAACCACCGGCAATCTGGCTGATTTAAAGGCGTTGTTCGAATCCCCGGGCGCGCCAAAATATTGCTGGTGCATGGCGTGGCGGCCCATGCGCGACCGCCAATCGGCGAAGAACGCCGACAGGAAACGGGAGATGCTCTCGACCATCCGCGCCGGCACGCCCGTCGGCCTGCTCGCCTCTGCCGACGGGTCGCCGGTCGGCTGGTGCTCGATCGCCCCGCGCGACAGCCTGCGCAAGCTTTCGCCTCGACAAGACGATGACGAGCGGGACGTCTGGTCGGTCGTCTGCTTCTTCGTGCGCAGGCGATACCGCCGGGCGGGCATCGCCTCTGCCCTGCTCGATGCCGCGGTGGAGCACGCCTTCGCCGAGGGCGCTCAAATCGTGGAGGCCTATCCCGTCGACCCGGACTCGCCGAGCTACCGTTTCATGGGATTTTGCAGCATGTATTCGGCGCGCGGCTTCCGCGAGGTCGGAATGGCGGGGTCGCGGCGCCACGTCATGCGGCTATCGAGGGCCGATTAGAAGAAGCGCGCCCCTTCACCGGCGCCCCGGCCGATCCGACGCAGTCCCCGCGCCTTAAGCGGCCGCGTTGGCCGCTTCCTTGTCCACCACCAGGTAGTCGAGCGGCAGCTCGGTGGTGTATTTGATCTGCTCCATGGCGAAGGCGGAGGACACGTCGCGGATTTCGATCTTCGAAATCAGCTTCTTGTAGAACGCGTCGTAGGCGGCGATGTCCGGCACGACGACACGCAGGAGATAATCCACGTCGCCGCTCATGCGGTAGAACTCGACCACCTCCGGGAATTCCTTGATGACCTCGGAGAAGCGCTTCAGCCATTCATGGCTGTGCGCGTTGGTGCGGATCGAGACGAACACGGTGACCCGGGCGTTCACCTTCGCAGGGTCGAGGATCGCCACCCGGCGCCGGATGACGCCCTCCTCCTCGAGCTTCTGAATGCGCCGCCAGCACGGCGTCGTCGAAAGCCCGACCTTCTTTGCGATATCCGCCACGGCAAGGGTGGCGTTTTCCTGAAGCAGGCGCAGAATCTTGCGGTCGAGACGATCCATGACTCTCTCCGAGGGAATTTTTTTGCTTTCTGACGCGTATGAAGGCCCATTTCAAGAAAAACATTCTCAATACAACGTGAAGTCGGGCTCAACCTGCGGATTTCCCCTGAATCCGGATATGCACCTCTTCCTTGAGCACCGGCAGCAGTTCCTGTTCGAACCACGGGTTCTTCTTCAGCCATGCGGTGTTGCGCCAGGAGGGGTGCGGCAGCGGCAGGACGCGCGGATGGCGCGACGCCTCCAGGATCGCCCGCCAGTCGCGCACTGTCTCGGTCACGGTCCTGCGGCGCAAATCCCCCAGATGCCAGGCTTGCGCGTATTGCCCGATCGTCAGGACGAGGTCGATCTGCGGCATCTCGGCCATGAGCCGCGCCCGCCAGGCCGGTGCGCACTCGCGCCGCGGCGGCAGGTCGCTGCCCTTCTCGTCATAGCCGGGAAAGCAGAAGCCCATGGGCACGATGGAAAAACGTTCGGGGTCGTAGAACTGCGCCCGATCGACCCCCATCCACGCGCGCAGGCGGTCGCCGGAGCGGTCGTCGAAGGGCAGCCCCGAAGCGTGAACGCGCGTCCCCGGCGCCTGGCCCGCGATCAGGATGCGCGCGGCGCGCGAGGCGACCACCACCGGGCGCGGCGCGTGCGGCAGCGGCTTGCCGCGAGGTTGGTCCAGGCACAACCTGCACGCGCGAATGTCCCGCAAAAGCGTTTCGAGCCGGTCGTTCATGAAAGTCGAAATGTCAGATTCTTCTCAGGCGGCTAAGCCGTTCCGCGGTTGATCTTACTCCGGCGGAAATCGGTCTCCATTTCCCGGAATTGCCTATGCGCTCGCGCTCGCTCGCGCCGCCACGTCGTCCAGCCACCGCCTCAAATGGTCGAGACCTTCCGGCATTTCAATGCGCGCCGGTTTCATGAACTGCACGGCCACGAGAGCGGTGATGTCGGCGATCGTGTAATCGCCGCCGCAAACGAACGGCCGGTCCGCCAGTTCCCGATCCAGAAAACGCAGGAAATCCCGCGCCTTTGGCTTGTTGGCCTCGCCCCATTCGGGAACCTGCGGCACTTCCCAGCCCTTCATGGCCGGATGCAGATGGCGAAACGCGGCGGCGACGGGCATAAAGAGACCGAGTTCGACGCGTCTTTGCCACATCTCGACCTGCGCCTGTCCAAGAACACCGGACCCGAACAAGGCGGGCTCCGGGTGAAGCGCCTCGAAATAACGACAGATCGCGATCGACTCGGTCAGGACCGTGCCGTCGTCCAGTTCGAGGATGGGAAGGCGCTGCAGCGGGTTGAGCCGCTCGATCTCAGGGCTGCGATGCTCTTCCGCTCCCATGTTCACCGGAACCAGTGGCACCTCCAGGCCCTTCTCCGCCAGAAAGATCCGCACCCGGCGCGGGTTGGGCGCCCGCCCGCCGTCATAGAGTTTCATTCGCCTCGCCTCCGTTTTCTCCCGGCAGCAAATGCCACAGAAAATCCAAAAGCCGGGCGACGAGCCGCTGGACCGGGTCTTCACGCTCTTCCCGCGCGGCACGCCACTGCGCCGGCTGCTCGAACGTGCCGGCCCACAGACCCCGGCGCGCGCGCCGCGCTGCCGCCTCCGCTTCAAAATAGTCACCGTAGGCGATCGCCCAACCTGATTCCACCATTGTCAGTCCGAGATCCTGCTCATCCGCCTTGCAGCGGGCGAGCAGCCTGCCGTAGCGGTCGCGCTCCGCTCCCTGGCAGGTGACGTCTCGTCTTTCCGCCAGCCAAACCAATTCCTGGCGAGCACGACTCCCGCAATCATAGGCGGCTTCATCACGCCTGCAGGTCTGGCCAAGCTCCGGGGCATCGATGCCGTGCAGACGGATGCGCTCGCCTTCAATTACCAGGCTATCCCCGTCTGCAATCCTGACAGGACCGGAAAGGGCGCGCATCGCCTTGCGGTCGAACTGCGCGGCGACCAGCGCGACAACGGTCAGCAAGGCGGCGGCGATCACGCCGTCCACCAGGCGCCACCTCCGTCCCGGTCCCCTCCCGGGCCGCTTGTAGCGTGGCGTCCGGACACTCATCGGTTGAAGGGACTCTTAATCATTCGCGGCTATTTTCGACGTGAAAACGGCGGGAGTCAGGCTGCCCATGGCGCTGGAGCGGACCTACACGGCGGACAAGTTCATTATCGACCGCAGAAAGCCGCATCGCAACAGCGAGGTGGTGCAGGCGGTTCGCCGCACGCGCGAACGCCTGTCGCAGAACTCGGGCAATCCGAACTACGACCGTGAAATGCTCAAGCTCCACAGCCGGACGATCATCAGCGCCATGCCGGCGATCCTGCTCGTCGTCATCCTCATCAGCGGCGGTGGTGCCATGCTCGGCCTCGCGCGCGAGACGGCGAGCTGGGCGCTGCTGACGGCAGCCGGCTATGGCGGGCTCTACCTTTTTGCCCGGCATGTGGCGGCGAAACCGATGCGCAGGGCGAGCGACCATCCGCCTCGGCTGGCGTTCCTGGCGCTTCATTTCCTGAGCGGCGTCGGCTGGACCTACCTGGTTTTGGTCGACTGCACCGATTGCGCTGTGAGCAACATGCCCGTGCTGGTCGCGACCGTGCTCCTGGCGGCCCTTGCCGCGACCGCCATCTTGACCTCATCGCTTCGCGGCGCGCTGGTCGCTTCCTTCACCCTGCCCGTCACCCTCTATGCGGCGTTCCACTTCAAGCCGCAGCTTGCGGTCGAGCCGATCATCGCGGTTCTCCTCCTCCTGTCGCTGGCGTTCCTCGCCCATCTCGCCCGTCACCGCTACCATGCGGCAGTCATGCTTCTGTCCTTCCGCAGCGAGAAGGATGCGCTGGTCGCCGAGCTGGAGACGGCCAAGGCCCTCTCGGACGAGGCGCGCCGGCGCGCCGAGGAGGCCAACCTCGCCAAGTCGCGCTTCCTCGCCTCCATGAGTCACGAATTGCGCACGCCGCTCAACGCCATCCTCGGCTTTTCGGAGGTCATGGCCAAGGAGGTCCTGGGGCCGATCCGCAACGAGACCTATCGCGACTACGCCAGGGATGTGCACGAATCGGGCCGCCACCTGCTCGACCTCATTAACGAGATCCTCGACCTCTCGCGCATCGAGTCGGGCCGTTATCAGATGAACGAGGAGCCGCTGGCACTTGCCGATGTCGTGCAGGAATGCTGTCGCATGATGGAACTCAAGGTGCGCACCAAGGACATCCATCTCTTCCAGCAGGCCGAGCCCGTCCTGCCCCGCCTCCTCGCCGATCATCGCGCGGTGCGCCAGATCGTGCTCAACCTGCTTTCCAACGCGATCAAGTTCACCCCTTCGGGGGGCGAGATCCGCGTGCGCGTCGGCTGGACCGCCGGCGGCGGGCAGTACATCGCGGTCAAGGACAACGGTCCCGGCATCGCCGAAGACGAAATACCGATCGTGCTTGCCGCCTTCGGCCAGGGGTCCATCGCGATCAAAAGCGCCGAGCAGGGCACGGGGCTCGGCCTGCCCATCGTGCAGGGCCTGGCCAAGCTCCACGACGCCCGGTTCGACCTGCGCTCGAAGCTGCGCGAGGGTACGGAGGCGATCGTCGCCTTCCCGCCTTCCCGTGTCCTGGAAGAAGCGCCGGCCCGTCCCGCGCAGTCGGCTGAAGCGCTCAGAAAAGCCGGCTAGGCATTCAGCCGGAGCCCACCTCACCGACGCTGGAAAGCCTTCAGCCGGAAGACCGCGCCTGCGCCATACCCGACGATATCTCGCCCGCCGATCTGAGGATCCCGGCGGCGAGCGCGGAAGTCACGCCGCTCTGCCCCCCTATCCCGAGATCGAGCAACGGAGGGAGGCCCATGTCGAGTGCGATTTCTCGCTGCACCGGGTTTTCCGCACCGGCCAGCCGGCAATGGGCGAGCGCCTCCCGATCGAGCGCGTGGAGGACAGCCGCGGCGGCCGTCGCCGCGAGACCGTCGAGGAGGACGGCCACCTTCTGCGTGCGTGCCGCCACAATGGCACCGCCGAGCGCGGCGATCTCGCGCCCGCCGAGCCGGCGTAGCGTTTCCAGCGGATCGCCGAGGCGGCCGCAATGAAGGTCGAGCGCCTTGGCCAGAAGCGCCCGCTTCTCGGGCGCCGTCTCGCTCCACACCTCCGCTTTTTCACCCGTCAGCGCGCTCAGAACCGCCATGGCGGAAAAATCGGCCGCCGGGCCGGCCGCCCCGAGGCAAAGCAGGTCCGCGCCGCCGGCCACCGCCTCCATGCCGAAGGCGATCGTGGCGGCACAGGCGCGTTCTTCGAGGGCCGCCGTTTCGGTAACGTCGCCGACGGGAAGATCGAGCGCCAGGTCGAAGACGTTAAGGCCGAGATCGTTTGCCGCGCACAGCTGGCTGACCGGAGCCGCTCCCGCGGCGATCTCTTCCACCCGGGCCTGCGCTTCCCTCACAGGATCCGCGCTCCCCAAATGACGGGAGACGGTGTGGGTGGCGGCGAACAATGCCACGACCGGCCTCAGCACCCGCGGCGGTGTACGGCCCGTGACGGCGGCAAACCAGGCCGCCAGGTCTTCCATCCGGCCAAGATGCAGACCGGCCATGGTCTCGTGCACCCGTGAGGCGGCGTCCCCGTTCAGGGTAGGCAGGCCGCGGACGAGCGCGCGGATGTCGTCGAAAGGCAGGCCGGTGGTCGTCATCGCATCCGTCTCGTTGTGATGCCGGTGGCATATCGTCCGGTGTGCCGTATGGCAACGCCGCGTTGGGACACGGGGTTGCGCCGGCTGTTCTTTCGTCCCATCTGGGTCGGCAGGGAGGAACCCATGACCACCGTCGAAACGCCCTGCATTCTCGTCTGCTCGATCGACGAAAAGACCGGCTACTGCTTCGGCTGCGGGCGCACGCGCGAGGAGATCGCCGCGTGGATGACGATGGGACCCGATCGCCGGCAAACGGTGATGGCGGTGTTGCCGGACCGCCTGTCAAAGATCGTTCGCAAGCCGCGACGCGAGACCCGCAGACGCAGGCTCGAGCGGCTCAAGCGTGAACGCGAGGACTGATCATGCCTGTCTTCTGGATTGCGATGGCCATCCTCGGCGTCGGACTTGCGCTGCTGATCGCCAATCACGAGAACGGACGGGTCTTCGGGCTGGAGAACAGCGCCTTTGCCGCCACGCTCTATCTCGGGCTCTGGGGCGCCGTTCTCATCCTCGGCATCGCCGGCCGCTACCATCGCCGCGGTACGATGCTGCGCGATCTCGCCTTCTGGGCGCTGCTTATCCTCGTCTTAAGCGTCGCGTACGCCTACAGGCTGGATCTCGCCGCGTTCTTCGGTCTGTGAGGCGCGCACGTCCTCTCCCGCTTCCTCCGGCAGGAGGAGATTGAGCGAGATCGCCAGGAAGGCGGACGGCAGGAGGCCGGATGTCAGCAGGATCTGCGCCGTCTCGGGCAGATGCTGCAGCGCGTCCGGCTCGAGTTGCAGGCCGAGGCCCACCGAGAGGGACACGGCGAAGATCACCATGTTTCTCCGGTTCCATTCAACCGCCGAAAGGATCTTCACGCCGGCCGCGGCCACCATGCCGAACATGATGATCACGCCGCCGCCGAGCACGGCGATGGGCACGGTCGCGATGACGGCACCCACCTTCGGGATCAGGCCGCACAAAATCAGAAAGAGCGCGCCGCAGGTCACGACATGGCGGCTCATGACACCGGTCATGGAAACGAGGCCGACATTCTGGCTGAAGGAGGTGTTCGGCAGGCTGCCGAAGACACCGCCGACGGCCGTTGCCAGACCATCGGCATAGGTGGCGCCGGAGATCTCCCGGTCGGTCGCCTCGCGCCCGGCCCCACCCTTGGTGATCCCGGAGACGTCGCCGACCGTCTCGATCGCCGAGATGATGCTCATGAAGCACATGCCGATGACGATGGGCATGGAGAACTCGAAGCCCCATTTGAAGGGCGACGGCAATGCCAGCCAGCCGGCATCGGCGACATTGCCGAAGTCGACCATGCCCATGAAGAGAGCCACACAGTAACCGACGACGAGCCCCAGGAGGACGGCCGCGATCGACCACAGGCCCCGGGCAAAGAACTTCAGCAGGAGCGTCACCAGCACCACGACAATTGCCACGCTCCAGTAGCGGAGTGCGCCGTACTCCTCCGTGCCGATCAGCGGCACGCCGCCGGCGGAGTACTGGATGCCGACCCGGACAAGGGCGAGCCCGATCATCAGGACAATGAGGCCCGTCACCAGCGGCGGAAGGGCAAACCGCATCCTTTTCACGATACTGCCCAGCGAGAAGTGGAAGAGGCCGCCGATGAAAACACCGCCCATGAGGGCCGCCATGGCGGATACACCCTGCCCGGCGACGGCGGGGATCATCACGGGAAGGAAGGCGAAGCTCGTCCCCAGGACGATCGGCAGCCTGCCGCCCACCGGTCCCATGCCGATGGTCTGGAACAGGGTCCCGATGCCGGCGAACAGAATCGCCATCTGGATCATGTAGACGAGGTTTTCGAAATCCGGGGACTGTGAACCGAAGCCGAAACCGGCAGCGCCCGCTATGATGATCGCCGGCGTCACATTGGAAACGAACATCGCCAGCACATGCTGTATCCCCAGCGGCACCGCGGTCGACAACGGCGGCATATAGTCGGGATTTCTAAGCTGCGCCTTATCGAGACGTCCTACAAGGATGTCGGACCATCCAACCTGTTTCATGTCTCCTCCCCTCCGAAACCGGAATTGCCCGATCATCGGTCATCCGGCGGCGGGGAACTATCGAGAATTTTTTGAAGGACCCACAGATTTCGCCTCCCGCGGGAACCGTCACCGCCGCATCTCAGGTGAAGGTAGTGCTTGCCTGCGCCGCAAAGCGCTTTGCGTCAAGCCGCTTCGCCGCGCAAGTCTTCGGCGACGGCGGAGAAGGCCTCCCGCAAGATCTGCGCCCCCGCATCAGGACGGGTGGCCCTGGTTGAAAGTATCTGGCGGAAACGGCGGGCGCCCGGCTGACCGTGGAAAAGGCCGACCATGTGCCGGGTGACATGGGACAGCCGGCCGCCGGCGGCAATGTGGCGCTCGGCGTAATCCGCCATGGTCTCGATGACCGCAGAAGGATCGGGCTTTCCGCCTGCCGCACCGAACAGGCGGCCATCGACCTCCGCCAGCATCATAGGCGCATGATAGGCGGCACGCCCGACCATGGCGCCATTCACATGCCCCAGATGATGAATGGCTTCATCTATCGATTGAATTCCACCGTTTATCCCTATGAAATTATGGTAGTATTTCTTCTTTAGATGGTATACGGGCGCATAGTCGAGCGGCGGAACCTCACGGTTTTCGCGCGGACTCAGCCCCTGCAGCCACGCTTTGCGCGCATGCACCCAGAGTGCGTCGGCACCGGCTGAGAAAACGCACTCGGCCAACCGGTCGAGGGCTTCTTCGGTGTCCTGATCGTCGACGCCGATGCGGCACTTGACGGTCACCGGCACTGCCGCGGCCGCCTTCATCGCCGCCACGCAGTCGCCGACCAGCTCCGGCGCCTTCATCAGGCAAGCGCCGAATGTGCCCGACTGCACGCGGTCGGAAGGACAACCGACATTCAGATTGATCTCGTCATAACCGCACGCCGCCCCGATGCGCGCGGCCTCGGCGACCTTCCGGGGCTCACTGCCGCCGATCTGCAGGGCGACGGGATGCTCGATCTCGTCAAATCCCAGCAGCCGCTCCCGGTCGCCGTGGATCACCGCATCCGCCACCACCATCTCCGTGTAAAGCAGCGCGTGGCGGGTAAGTTGACGGTGGAAGAACCTGCAATGGCGGTTCGTCCAATCCATCATGGGCGCGACGGCGAATATTTTCTCTTGGTTTTTCAATGATTTATGATACATTTCAACCAGATCAGATCATGAACACCGTGCACCAAATTGGACCAAACTGCACGGGTTTGTACCTCGTTTGATCTCTCTGTGCACGGAAATCGCACGGATTGAAAGGACTGCACGGGCCATGGCAACCATCGTTCGCACCAAGGAAGGAAGCTGGCGTGTTCAGGTCCGTCGGAAGGGCAAGTACGCATCACAAACCTTTAGGCTCAAATCGCTCGCCAACGAATGGGCTGTCGAAACTGAACGTCTGATCGATCTAGGCGGCGACCCGACCCATCAGCGTATACGCGATCCAAAGACGGTCGGCGACCTCATCGATCTTCATGTTTCTGACTTACACGAAGTTGGGCGGCACCTTCGCCGATCCAAGCAGGCGGTAATGGATGCGCTCAAGCGTGAGCTGGGTACAATCCGGATCAAGCGTCTCGATCGTGCAGCAGTCATCAAATATGGGCAACAGCGCGCCAAACAAGGTGCCGGACCCGTAACGCTCGCCGTGGATCTTTCATACCTTCGAACGGTGCTCACGCACGCGGCGGCAATTCACGGCATTTCGGTCGACACCGAAAGCGTCCGCCTCGCCCGCGCCGCCCTCACCCGGCTTGGCCTCGTCGGCCGATCATTCGAGCGAGATCGGCGCCCTACCGAAGACGAGATCGATGCGCTGCTCGATTACTTCGATAATAAGACCAACGCGATCATTCCGATGGGTCGGATCGTCCGCTTTGCGATCGCCACAGCTATGCGCCAGGAAGAAATCTGCAAGATTGAGTGGGATGACGTCGATCTGAAGAAGCGGATTGTCGTTGTCCGGGACCGAAAGGATCCGAGGCGGAAGGATGGCAACCATCAAAAGGTACCCCTCCTTAACCTTGCAGGCTTTGATGCATGGCACCTTCTTCTTGAACAAAAGGTGCTAACCGGTGGGAAAGGCCGCTGTTTTCCCTATCACCACAAATCGGTGGGCACGGCGTTTCGACGAGGAAGAAAGGAACTCGGCATTGAAGACCTGCGCTTTCACGACCTGCGCCATGAAGCCACTAGCAGGCTATTCGAGGCAGGCCTGTCGATTGAACGCGTCGCGCTGGTAACCGGGCATCGGGATTGGAAAATGCTTCGCCGGTACACCAACCTCAAACCCGAGGATCTGCATCAGTTGCAGACGTCCAAGCAGGCTTCCGAGGAGGAGTTCTTCCGAATGCTCGCGGAGGATTAGGCTCAGGACTCATTGATCAAAGCCAGAAGATGATCGTTGCGGCGATGCAGATTGCCGAAAAGAAGGTGTGGGCGCATCGGTCGTAGCGCGTGGCGATGCGCCGCCAGTCCTTGCGCTTGCCGAACATGTTCTCAATTCTGTGGCGCTGGCGGTAGAGCGCCTTGTCGTAGTCGAGCGGCTGCTTGCGGCTCTTGGTCGGCGGAATGCAGGGCTCGATGCCCCTGTCGGCGAGGGTTTGGCGAAACCAGTTGCTGTCGTAGCCCTTGTCGCCAATGAGGCTGGCAGCGGGCGGCAAGACGTCGACCATGAGCCTGGCGCCCTTGTGATCACTCATCTGGCCTTCGCTCAGAAGCAGGATAAGCGGACGGCCTTGTGCATCACAAATGGCATGCAGCTTGGAGTTCAGCCCGCCTTTTGTGCGCCCGATACGACGGGGAACATCCCCTTTTTAAGCAGGCTCGCCGCCGTGCGGTGGGCCTTCAGATGGGTGGCGTCGATCATGATGCGCTCAGGTTGTGGCCCTTGGCCGGCCAGCGCTGCGAAGATCCTGTCGAACACGCCGAGCCGGCTCCAGCGGATGAAGCGGTTGTAGAGCGTCTTGTGTGGGCCATACGCCTTGGGCGCATCCTTCCACTGCAGGCCGTTCTTGATCACGTAGACAATGCCGCTCACCACACGCCGGTCGACCACCCGCGGAACGCCATGCGACAACGGGAAGTACGGCGATATCCGCGCCATCTGCCGTTCGCTCAGCAAAAACAAATCACTCATCAGGGCCTCCTTATCAGAGACCGTGAATCACATCTCACATCAAATTAATAGGTCCTGAGCCTAG
>NZ_JAXQNM010000024.1:0-18666 GCF_034427935.1 Chelativorans sp. M5D2P16
CTACACGCTGACGCAGGCTGACATTGATTCGGGCCGGCTGGAGAACCAGGCGACGGCGCATGCGCAGGCTTCCAGCGGTACGCTCACCGATCTTTCGGACGATCCGAACGAGGCGGCGGATGTGGATTCGGAAGGGGACGGGGAGCCGGACGATCCGACGGTGGTGGTCTTTGCGCAGGATATCGCCGCCGACTTCCTCAAGGAAGCCACGCTCAACGGCGACGGCGACGGCTTTGCCGATGTCGGCGAGACGATCGACTACGCCTTCACGATCGAGAACACGGGCAATGTGACGCTGTCGAACCTGACCGTCAGCGACGACAGGGCCACCGTCCAGGGCGGGCCGCTGGCCAGCCTGGCGCCGGGGGCGACCGACAGCACCACCTTCAGCGCCAGCTACACGGTCACCCAGGCCGACATCGACGCCGGGGAGGTGGTCAACCAGGCCACCGCCACCGCCGTCTCGCCGCGCGGCACGCGGGTCGCGGCGCTGTCGGACGACCCGGCCGACCCGACCGACCAGGATCAGGACGGCGACCATTACCCCGACGACCCGACGCGGCTGGTGCTCGACCAGCAGCCGGAGCTGGACCTCGTCAAGACCGTGGAACTCGCGGACACCAACGACAACGGCTACGCCGATGTCGGCGAGACCCTCACCTATGCCTTCACCGTCACCAACACCGGCAATGTGACGCTCACCGGCATCACCATCGACGACGACAAGGCGGACGTTTCGGGCGGGCCGCTGGCGAGCCTGGAAGCGCAGGAGCGCGACGAAACCACCTTCACCGCCACCTACACGATCACGCCCGCCGATATCGACCGCGGGCATTTCGAGAACACCGCCACGGTGCACGGCACCGCCCCCGACGGCACGACGGTGATGGCCGACTCGCACGGCGAGGGCGGCACCGGCCCGACGGTGATCGCGTTCCAGCAGAAGCCTGCCGTGCGGCTGGAGATGACGGGCGCCTTCGACGACGCCGACGACGACGGCCTTGCCGAGGCGGGCGAGACGGTCGCCTACACGGTCACCGTCTACAACGAAGGCAATGTGACGCTCACCAATGTCGATGTCGCCGGCGTGGCCGCGCCCGATCCGGGCGTGCCGGCCAGCATCCTGACGCTCGCCGTCGACGGCAGCCCCCTCGCCAGCCTGCCCGCCGACGAAACGGCGACCCTTTCCGCCACCCACACGCTCACCCAGGCCGACATCGACGCCGGCCTGGCGCTGGCGCAGGTGCGCGCCGGCGGCGGCGCCCCCGACGGCAGCACGGTCGAGGACCTGTCGGACGATCCGGGCGAGGCCGCCGATGTCGACCTGAACGGCGACGACATTCCCGACGACCCGGTGGCGGTGGACCTGCCGCGCAAGGGGGCGCTGTCGACGGTCAAGGGCGGCGTGTTCGAGGACGTCGACGGCAACGGTGCGGCCGATCCCGGCGACCGGCTCCTCTACACCGTCACCGTCACCAACACGGGCAACGTGACGCTCCACGACGTTGCGCCCCACGACGAGGGCCCGCGCTTCGACGGCAAGCCCGGCACCGGCACCCTGTCGGCCTTCACGCCGGGGCCGGTCACCCTGGCGCCGAAGGACACGCAGGACTTCACCGCCGCCTACACGCTCACCCAGGCCGACATCGACCACGCCGTCGGCGTCAGGAACGGCGTCACCAACACGGCCACGGCCACCGGCACCACGCCGGACGGCGAGAAGATCACCTCGCCGCCTTCGGAGCCGGCGCCCGGCACCTCCGGCGGGCTGTCGCTGCCCGGCGCCGCCATCACCAAGGTGGCGGCGCTGACCGAGATACGCCGCGGCGAGCGCGTGCCCTACACCATCACCGTCGCCTCGACCACGGACGATCCCGTGACCGGCAGGGTGATCGACATCATGCCGGCCGGCTTCTCCTATGTGGAGGGTACGGCGCGCCTCGACGGCCGCGCCGTCGAGCCCGCGGTCGAGGGCCGGACGCTCTCCTTTACCGGCCTGACGATCACCGACCAGGAGACGGTCATCACCCTGTCGCTGATGCCGTCGGGCGCTGCCCAGCCGGGCAAGTACGTCAACCGGGCGCGCGTCGTCGGTGCCGACGGCCGGCTCCTCTCGAAGGAGGCGCGGGCCGAGGTCGAGATCGTCCCCGAGCCGGTGTTCGACTGCGGCGACCTCATCGGCAAGGTGTTCGACGATCTGAACCGCAACGGCTACCAGGACGCCGGCGAGCCGGGCCTGCCGGGGGTCAGGGTGACGACGGTCAAGGGCCTGCGCATCACCACCGACAAGCACGGCCGCTTCCACGTCGCCTGCGCCGACCTGCCCGATCAGCGCATCGGCTCCACCTTCATCATGAAGCTCGACCCGCGCACGCTGCCCACCGGCTACCGGCTAACGACGGAGAACCCGCGCACGGTGCGGCTGACCGCCGGCAAGGCCTCGCGCCTCAACTTCGGCGCCGCCATCGGCCGCGTCGTCCGGCTCGACCTTTCCGACGCCGCCTTCCTGCCCGGCACGGTGGAACTCAAGCCCGAATGGCACGGCCAGCTCCTCACCCTCATCGACCTCCTGGAAGCCGAGCCCTCGGTGCTGCGCCTCGCCTACATCGACGCCGCCGCCGACAGCCGCCTCGCCAGGGACCGCACCCGAACCGTCCGCCGCGCCCTCACCGAACTCTGGAAAACAACCCCCGCATGATACCGCCTCGAAATTGAAACCAGAATTGAGACCGAAAAATGAAGCCGACCACCGCCATGACCAGGAATGACAGGTATTTCACGATGACCCACGCACGCAGACAACAACTTCTCTTGGCCACGAGCGCGCTTGCGGCCGTCGTGTTGATGAGCCGACCGGGCATCGCCGCTGATTGGTTCGTGGACGAACCGCCCACCGTCGATCCTGTGTTGGCCGAGGAATGCGGTCCGGAGGAGTGTCCGCCGCTCATGCGCGGAAAAGTGCTCGACAACAGCGCCACGGGGCGGCTGGCGATCGAGCCCAATCTCGAACAGGAGAGCCTTGCCGACCAGACCGCCATCCCCTTCAGGATCAGCGTCGACGGCCAGGTGGTCGACGAGTTCGGCGAGATCCAGGGCGGGGAGGTCTTCGGCGTCGAGCCCGGCGCCACCCATGTCGAGGCGCAGCGCAAGACCGATGTCGATCTCAGCGCGGTGGACATTCAGCTCAAATTCGACGGCCTCAACCAGGAGCCGCTGCTGAACGTCTCCACCGTGCCGGTGAACCGGGCCTATACGGCGGGCGAACCCATAACCTTTTTGGCCACCGCCAATTATCCGGCCTTTATTACCGGCGCCGAGATCCGCATCTTCCGCGCCGGAGAAAACCCTTCGCGCAAGCCGATCGACATCATCCCCGCCTATGTGAACGGCGTGACCGACTGGGTCATGCCGGCCGCCGGTGCGGGCGAGTACGCCTACGTCCTGCGCGTCTATGACGAGGAGGGCCGGTTCGACGAGACGCATCCCCTGACGCTGACGCGCACGGTGACGCCTCTGCAACACGATTCCGGCGATGCGATCGCCCCCGGAATGGCCGAGGACCGCACCGCCACCCGCAACATTCCCGTGCACGGC
This sequence comes from Chelativorans sp. M5D2P16, assembly GCF_034427935.1. NCBI lineage: Bacteria > Pseudomonadati > Pseudomonadota > Alphaproteobacteria > Hyphomicrobiales > Phyllobacteriaceae > Chelativorans > Chelativorans sp. M5D2P16. The sequence continues at coordinate 3,595 of NZ_JAXQNM010000024.1, forward strand.
GGGGCGGTCACCGTCTATGGCCGCAATGTGCCGGAGGGGTACGGCATCAGCGCCTTCAACGAGCCGATTCCGGTCGATGCCGACGGAAGCTTCCTCACCCAGCGCATCCTGCCGCCCGGCGATCACGTCGTCGACGTCTCGGTGACCGGGCCGATGAAGGGTGGCGGGCTCTACTTCGACCGAGATATCTACATTCCCACCAACGAATGGTTCTACGTCGCGCTCGCCGACTTCACGATCGGCAAGCGCAGCGGAGACGACGGCATCGAGGCTGTCCGCCCGGGCGAATATGACGAGGTCTATAAGAAGGGCCAGCTCGCCTTCTATCTCAAGGGCAGGATCAAGGGGAAATATCTGCTGACCGCCGCCGCCGACACGGGCGAGAACGACATCTCGAGAAGAACGACCGTGTCGGCCTGGGGGCGCAGGTACAGCTGACGGAGAAAGTGGGCGCCGAAGGCGAGATCTCCTACGGTACCCGCGGCATCGGCGGGTTGGCCACCATCACCTATGAGCCGACCGTCGAGGACCACTACTATATCGGCTACCGGCTCGATCCGGACCGCGCCTTCAGCCTCGACCGCAGCGATGCGCTGGAGGGCATCGACCGCGGCACCGTCGTCGGCGGTGTGCGCAAGCGCCTCGGCGACTTGGCGTCCGCCTATGCCGAGAACAACTACGACCTGTTCGGCCGCCGCCGATCGCTCGCCCAGACCTACGGCGTGGTCTACACCCCCGACGCCATGTGGACCGTCGACGGCGGTCTCGAGGTCGGCCGGGTGATGGACGACCGCATCAATGCCGGCACCGGAAAGCAGTATGCCGACTTCGACCGCTATGCCGGCTCGCTGGCGCTCGGCTACAATGACGAAGAGCTCGGGCTGAAGGCGCGCATCCGCGGCGAGGCGCGCTTCGAGCGCTCCGACGATGAGACGCGCAACCGCAACACCTATCTGCTATCCACCGGCGGCAGTTGGCAGCACGACGAAAGCGGCCGGCTTCTGGCCAATGTCGATGCGGTGATCTCCGACTCCGATGGCGGCACCTTCTATGACGGCGACTATGTGGAGGCCTCGGTGGGCTATGCCTATCGGCCGGCCTACGAGGATCGGCTGAACGCGCTCCTGCGCTACACCTTCCTCTACGACCTGCCGGGTCACGACCAGATCGCCTCGGCCACCGGCACCACCGCCGGCCCGCTGCAGCGCAGCCATATCGTTTCCGCCGACGTGACCTACGACATCCTGCCGTGGCTGTCGATCGGCGGCAAATACGGCGCCCGCATCGGCCAGATCCGCTATCGCGACAACCTCGACGAGGAGGAGGCGGCCTGGCAGGATTCGATCGCCCATCTCGGCGTGATCCGCACCGATCTTCACATTGTGAAGAACTGGGATGCGCTTCTGGAAGGCCGCGCCTTCTACACGCCGGAGATCAAGACCGCCGATTTCGGCTTCCTGGCCGCGCTCTACCGCCACGTCGGCAACAACTTCAAGGTCGGCGCCGGCTACAATTTCGGCCGCTTCTCCGACGACCTGCGCGACCTCACCCTCGACGACCGCGGGCCGTTCCTGAACGTTGTCGGCAAGTTCTAGAGCGATTCCAGGAAAAGTGGAAGCCGGTTTTCCGTCCGGAATTGTGTGGAATCAAATGGTTATATCAGTTCACCGCTTCGGTGAAGCGGTGAACTGATCTAGAGCCTGGGCGGAGAGGGGTGCCCCTTCTTTCCCCCCGGGGAGGGAAGGGGCTTTTGTCGTTTTGCGCGCCGCCCCGCCCGGGGAGGTGGCCCCGCAAAGAACGCGTCAAGCTTGACCTGCCGCCGATTTGATCGTCAGTTCGCGGGCTTCTGGAACGGAAGCCGCGCGAGGAGAGGGCGATGCGGACGGGATTGCGGATCTTGACGGCCATCACCTGTCTCCTGCCGCTTGCCGCTCTGGCACAGGAGGAGTGGGCGCCGGTGGAAAGGATCGAAACCTATCCCATCACCGGCAAGACCGGCATCGCGCTCTACGAATCGATCGGCAAGAACGGCCCCAAGGTCGGCATCGGCCGCGCCATAGCATACACCGATTACAAGCTCACCTGGCGGCGCGATTACCGGCCGCAGGCCGGCGGCTGTGTGCTTGCTGCGGCCACGCCCAACCTCCTCATCACCTACCGCCTGCCGCAGCCCTCCAACGATCTGCCGCCCGCAACCCGTCGGCTGTGGCAGAACTTCATCGAGGGAGTTGAGAAACACGAGCGCGTGCACGGAGACATCATTCTCGACGTGGTGAAGAAGATCGAAGCCGTTTCCGTCGGCCTCACGGTCGCCGACGACCCCGACTGCACGAAAACCCGCGCCGAACTCCAACGCCGCCTCGTGCCGCTCGCCGCCGAGCTCAAGCAGCGCAGCCGCGAATTCGACCGGGTCGAGATGAGCGAGGGCGGCAACGTGCACCGGCTGGTGCTGGGGCTGGTGAATGGAGGTCTCCCGCCAGCGGCAACAGGCGAGGCTGCTCCCGCCAAGCCGTGATTGTCGTCTTCGGCGCAAAAAAATGGCCGGCGTGAGCCGGCCAATTCGCAGGGCAGTCTATCCGATATCAAGCCGTCTTCGGGCTCGGCACCCTGTTGTTCATCAGGCCGATATGCAGCACGCCGCCGAGGATCGCGCCGATCACCCAGCCATAACCGGACAGTTGCGACAGAACGGGGGCCCAGACGGTGGCCACCGAGAAGACGGCGGCGAGGGCGAAGGCGGCCAGGGCCTTCTGGTTCCAGCCATTACCGTAGAAATAGGGTCCCGACGGGTCGGATGAGTACAGATCGTCCACCGACACCTTCCCGCGCCGGACGATGTAGTAGTCGGCGACGAGAATGCCGTAAAGCGGGGCAAGGAAGGCCCCGAGCGTGTCGACGAAGCCGGTGATGCCGATGTTGGAGATCACGGGCATCCAGAGCGCTCCGATGAAGAAGGCGACGACGGCCGTGATGACACCGCCCATTTTGGCGGAAATCTTTTCCGGATTGAGGTTGGCGATGTCGTAGGCCGGAGGAATGAAATTGGCGACGAGGTTGATGCCGACGGTCGCCGCGAAGAAGGTTATCGCCGCGACCAGCGTCAGCACAACATTGTCGACGCGGTCGACGATATCGGCCGGATTGACCAGCTTCTCGCCGAACAGCACCACGGTGCCGGCCGTCACGAAGAGGGCGATGAAGGAGAAGAAGGCCATGGAGACCGGCAGGCCCCAGAAATTGCCCGCCTTCATGGCCGATTCGGTTTTGACGAAACGCGAGAAGTCGCCGAAGTTGATCACGACCGCGGCGAAGTAGGCGATCATCGTTCCCACGATCGCGAAAAATGCCGCAACCGGCCCGCGCGGATCGGATGCTTCACTGCCCTCGAAGATGGCGCCCAGAGCACTGAAGATGCCGTTGCCGGCCTTCCACCAGATTACGATGCAAAGCGCGATCATGACGACGTAGACCATGGGGCCGGCCCAGTTCAGGAACTTCCCCACCCAATCGATGCCACGCATGAAAAGCACGACCTGGAACACGCAGACGATGAGGTAGGAGAGCCAGCCGACGGCGGTCATGCCGAGGAATTCAGCCCCGCCCTCGATGCCGAAAGAGGTGTTCAACAAGAGCGCCACCGCCGTCGAGGCGAAATAGGTCTGCACGCCGTACCAGAAAATCGCGACAATGCCGCGAACCAGGGCCGGAAAGCGCGCGCCGTAGACCCCCATGCTGACCCGCGCCATGACCGGGTAGGGGATCCCGTGTTTCACCGACGGCTTGCCGGTGAGGTTGACCAGGAACATCACGAAAAATCCGGCAATGACGATTGCCGCGAAGACCGCCCAACCGTTCAGCCCGTAGGTGATGAAGAGCGAAGCCGCCAGCGAATAGCCGAACAGGCTCTGTATGTCGTTGTTCCACACATTGAATATCTCGAACGCGCCCCATTTGCGCTTCTCCGGCGGGAGCGGAGCCAGATCGGCATTGTAGAGCGCGCCGTCATGGACGTGCTTGTTGGCTGAATTTGCCATGTCGTTCTCCCATTATCGAACCTCTGGAAACCGCCGACGGCCATGGAGTTGAACCGGAGACAGGCATTTCTTGTGACATTTTTTCTAAAAGGTTACACAGCATCCTACACCGGCAGAACGTGTGCAGCGCATGAAACACCTTACTGAAAAACGCGAAAATAGCGGCCCTGGCGGCAACACCGGGAAGGCTTCACCGGACCTTCTGGCCCAGAGAGCCTATCAGGCACTGCTCGACAGGCTGCGCGACGGCGAATTGTCGAGCGGCGCCTTTGTCACGGTTCCCGAGCTTGTCGAGATGCTGGGTTTCCCGCTCGCGGCGGTGCGCGAGGCGGTGAAACGGGCCGGCGCCTGCGGCCTCCTGACCGTCATCCCCAAGCGCGGCGTCACGATCATGGATGCGGGACCGGAGACGACCCGTGCCTGTCTGACCCTGCGCGCGTTGTTCGATGTGGAGGGCGCAAGGCGGTTGATCGGGAGCGGTGCGGATATGCCGCTTGCGGCCTTGCGCGCCGCACATGAAGATATGCTGGAGAAAGCGCAGCGGGCGATGACGCCGGACCTGCCGCGGCAGGCCATCCGGATCGATCTGTCGCTGCATGACGCCTTGTCGGCAGGTCTCGATACGTGGCTCGAAAAACAACTTTATGAAGAAAACCGCAATCGCATCGCGATCATCCAGAACTCGAGGGCGTTCCTGCCACCCCGCATCGTCTCGGCGATGGAAGAGCATCTAGCGATCATAGCGGCGCTGGAAGCCCGCGATCCGGACGCCGCGGCGGAACGCATCCGCCTTCACCTGAAAAACACGCTTCACTGGTGGGGCGTGTCTGATTGAGGGGGGCGGCATTCCTTATCCGGATGCTCGCGGATACGCCGGATTGGCAGCATGCAAGCCCTCCCGTCCGGCCACCCGTGGCTATTGCAATGCCTCCAGCTCCCGCTCATAGGCCATCGTCGTCTCCTCGTCGAAGCCCATGAAGACAACCTTCTCCGGCAATGCATTTCCCTCCAGAAAAGCCGCCGCCGTCCGCACCGCGATCCGCGCCGCCTCCTCCTTCGGATAGCCGTATACGCCGGTGGAGATGGCCGGAAAGGCGACTGACTTGCAGCCGTGGTCGCGGGCGAGCTCCAGCGCGCGGCGGTAGCAGGAAGCAAGCAGATCCGCCTCGCCCTTGTCCCCGCCGTGCCAGACCGGACCTACCGTGTGGATGACTTGGCGGGCGGGGAGGCGGTAGGCTTTGGTGATCTTGGCGTCGCCCGTCTCGCAGCCGCCGAGCCGACGGCACTCTTCCAGGAGCTCCGGTCCGGCCGCGCGGTGAATCGCGCCGTCCACCCCGCCGCCGCCCAGAAGAGATCTGTTGGCAGCGTTGACGACCGCGTCTGCCTCGACTTGCGTGATACCGCCCGTGACGGCCTTGAGACGGTTGGTCACCGACATAATGGAAAACAATAACGCAAGCCTTGCGGCCGGACAACGGCTGGGGGGTCTTCAGGCCGGGGCTGCGGCCTTCTCGAGGAACGCCGCCAGCAGCCGATTGAAGACGTCCGGGCGTTGCAGGAAAGGCGCGTGAGCGGCCCCCTCGATGCGCACGACGCCGCGCTTCCAGAGCGAGCCATAGGTGAGTCCCTCAAGATACTCCGGTCTGATGAAGGGGTCGTCGGCGCCGTTGACGATGGCCAGGGGGATCGTCATGGATGCGACGATCGCGCGTTCATCGAGCACTTTGCCCGCGACAGCCGAGCCGAGCATGATCTCGCGTGCGCGCCCGTCCGTGCGCCGGCACATGGCGAGAAAATGCGGGTCGACGACACCATCGGCACTCGCGGTGTGTGCGGCGTAGATCGCCACGTCCTCGCCTGTGAAGTTGCGTTTTCCGGTGAGGGCCGACGCCTGCGAGTCGGAGTTGAAGGCGGCCATCAGGCATTCGGGTTCGGGCTTCACCGGTGGGGTCCCGCTGATCATCAAACCCTTCAACGGTGTCCCACGCCCGACCATCTCGAGGCCGATATGGCCACCGAGAGACCAGCCGAAGACAAGCGGTGTTCCGAGTTGGAGCGCTTCGATGACCTGCTCGGCCATCTCTGCATAGCCCGCGAAATGATAAGTGGCTTCGGGATCGGAGGCGTCTTCCGATTCGCCATGACCGGGCAGATCGATCGCCACCAGACGCCAATGGGCAAGCGCCGGATCGGCAAACTGGTTGGCGAACACTTCCTTGCAACTCGAGTTGCCGTGGATGAAGAGGATTGCCGGCCCTGTTGTCTGCGACTGCGTACAGGAGATCTTCCCGTGATCGGTTGCAACGAAGTCTTTCCGCATCATCGGCTTTCCCCTCGCGTAAACCCCAGGCAAGCGACTGTAACAGCTCGTACGACATCCTCAACACGACTTACATCGCGTGGACTTGATCCGCCTCACATCCGGAACACACCGAATTTCGTATCTTCGATCGGCGCATTGAGTGCGGCGGAAAGTGAAAGGGCCAATGTTTCCCGCGTCCTGGCCGGATCGATGATGCCGTCGTCCCAGAGGCGGGCGGAGGCGTAGAGCGGGTGGCCCTCGCGCTCGTATTTTTCGAGGATCGGCTTCTTGAACGCCTCTTCCGCCGCTTCCGTCCACGTGCCGCCATCGCGCTCGATGCCCTCGCGCTTGACGATCGAAAGCACCGTCGCGGCCTGCTCGCCACCCATGACGGAGATACGTGCGTTTGGCCACATCCATAAGAAACGCGGCGAGAAGGCGCGGCCGCACATGCCGTAATTGCCGGCGCCGAAGGAGCCGCCGATGATGGCGGTGACCTTGGGAACCTTGGCGGTGGCGACGGCGGTGACGAGCTTTGCGCCGTCGCGGGCGATGCCGCCGGCCTCGTATTTCCTGCCCACCATGAAGCCGGTGATGTTCTGTAGGAAGACGAGCGGAATGCCGCGCTGACAGCACAGCTCGATGAAGTGGGCGCCCTTGAGCGCGGATTCGGAGAAGAGCACGCCGTTGTTGGCGATGATGCCGACGGGGATGCCGTGGAGCCGGGCGAAGCCGGTGATGAGGGTGGCGCCGTAGTTCTGCTTGAACTCGTCGAATTCCGAGCCGTCGACCAGCCGGGCGATCACCTCGCGCACGTCGTAAGGCTGGCGGACGTCGGCGGGGATAATGCCGTAGATCTCGCGCGGGTCGTAAAGAGGCGGAATCGGTTTCTCAAGATCGAGGGGGAAGGTCTTCTTGCGATTCAGGTTTTTGACGATCCGGCGGACGATGGCGAGCGCATGTTCGTCATTGAGGGCGTAGTGGTCGGCCACGCCCGATTCGCGCGTGTGCACCTCCGCGCCGCCGAGTTCCTGGGCCGTTACCACCTCGCCGGTTGCCGCCTTCACCAGCGGCGGGCCGCCGAGAAAGATGGTGGCATTGTCCTTCACCATCACCGTCTCGTCACTCATCGCCGGCACATAGGCGCCGCCCGCCGTGCACGAGCCCATCACGCAGGCGATCTGCGGGATCCGCCGAGCCGACATGTTGGCCTGGTTGTAGAAGATGCGGCCGAAATGCTCGCGGTCGGGAAACACCTCGTCCTGGTTGGGCAGGTTCGCGCCGCCCGAATCGACCAGGTAGATGCAGGGCAGGTTGTTTTCGAGCGCGATCTCCTGGGCCCGCAGGTGCTTCTTCACCGTCAGCGGATAATAGGTGCCGCCCTTCACCGTGGCGTCGTTGACGACGATCATCACCTCGCGTCCCTCGACGCGGCCGACGCCGGCGATCAGCCCCGCCGAGGCGATGTCGCCGCCATACATGTCCCAGGCCGCGAACTGGCCGATCTCCAGAAACGGCGCGCCCACGTCCAGAAGATTATAAAGTCGCTCGCGCGGCAACAGCTTGCCGCGCCCGGTATGGCGCGCCCGCGCCCCTTCCGAGCCGCCCAGTTCGATCGTTGCGGCTTTCTCGGCCATATCGGCCACCAGCGCTTTCATGCGCGCCTCGTTTGCCCGGTAGGCCTCGGAGGCGGGGGATATCTGGGAGCGCAGGACCGTCATTGCCAGGCCGAGACCTGGTTGCCGTGGGTGGGAACGCCGCCATTGTCGTGCATCATCTTGGCCAGGTGCATCAGGTTGAAGCTCATGAAGGTCAGTGTCCGCTTGGTGTAGGTGCTGTCATAGCCCACATGGCTGCCATCTTCCATTCGGTCTCCGTAGGACGGGCCCGGACCGGCCTCCCCGATCCAGCCCGTATCGGCCTGCGGCGGGACGAGATAGCCGATGTGCTGCAGCGAATAGAGGATGGTCTTGGCGACATGCTTGACGCCATCCTCGTTGCCGGTGATGACGGCGCCGCCGGCCTTGCCGTAGAAGACGTACTGGTCCCTGTCGTTGGTCTGGCCGGAATGGGCGTAGAGCCGCTCGATGATGACGCGGCAGATGGAGCTCTCCTCGCCCAGCCAGATCGGCGTGCCGAGGACGAGGATGTGCGCTGCCTTGACCTTGGGCCAGATCTTCTCCGGCCAGTCATCCCTCAAGGCTCCTTCCTCTCGCATGTCGGGCGAGACGCCGAAGGCGATGTCGTAGTCGGCCGCCCGCAGATAATCGACCCCAACGCCGCAGGATTCCATGATGTCGATGGAATCGCCCATCAGGTTCTCCGTGTGCGAGGGGGCGCGGGCGGTGGGCTTCAGCGTCGTGTTGATGAACAGCGCCTTGAGGCCGGAAAAGTCGCTGGTGCTGTCCGCGATCAGCCGGTTCTGGGTCTCATCGAGTGGCATCTGTCGTCTCCTGTCGTGGTTGACTTTGGCAGGTCAACGCAGCGCCGCACCGTTCGTTCGTCCCTCTTATGCGGCCACGATCTCCCGGCCGATCAGCCAGCGGCGGATTTCGCTGGTGCCGGCGCCGATCTCGTAGAGCTTGGCGTCGCGCAGCAGGCGGCCGGTCGGAAATTCGTTGATATAGCCGTTGCCGCCGAGCAGCTGGATGGCGTCGAGCGCCATCTGCGTGGCGCGTTCGGCCGCAAAGAGAATGCAGCCGGCAGCGTCCTTGCGCGTCGTCTCGCCTCGGTCGGCGGCGGCAGCCACGGCGTAGACATAGGCGCGCGCCGCGTTTGCCGTGGTGTACATGTCGGCGAGCTTGCCCTGGACGAGCTGGAAGGCACCGACCGGCTGCCCGAACTGCTTGCGCTCGCGCACATAGGGCACGGCGACGTCCAGGCAGGCTGCCATGATCCCGAGCGGGCCCGCCGAGAGCACCACGCGCTCGTAGTCGAGGCCCGACATCAGGATCTCGATCCCCTGGCCCTCGGCGCCGAGCACGTTCCCGGCCGGCACGTCCACGTCCTCGAACACCAATTCGCCCGTGTTGGAGCCGCGCATGCCGAGCTTGTCGAGCTTCTGGGCGATTGTGAAGCCCGGCATGTCGCGCTCGATGATGAAGGCGGTGATGCCGCGCTGCCCCGCTTCCGGATCCGTCTTCGCATAGACGACCAGCGTGCCGGCGTCCGGCCCGTTCGTGATCCACATCTTGGTGCCGTTAAGGATGTAGCGGTCCTTCTTCCTTTCCGCCCTGAGCCGCATCGACACCACGTCCGAGCCGGCGCCCGCCTCCGACATGGCAAGTGCGCCGACCGTTTCCCCGCTGACAAGTGACGGCAGGTAGCGCTCCTTCTGCTGCAGCGTGCCCCAGCGGCGGATCTGGTTCACACAGAGATTGGAATGCGCGCCGTAGGAGAGGCCGACGGCGGCCGACGCGCGGGAGATTTCCTCCATCGCCACGACGTGGGCGAGATAGCCCATGCCCGCGCCGCCGAATTCCGGCTCGACCGTGATCCCCAACAGGCCGAGCTGGCCCATTTCCGGCCACAGATGGGCGGGGAAATCGTTGGCCGCGTCAATATCGGCTGCTAGCGGCGCGATCTTTTCCTGGGCGAAGCGATGCACCATTTCGCGCATGGACTCGATCTCCTCGCCGAGCCCGAAATCGAGTGTCTGCGTGAACATGCCTTTGCCTCCCATCAGGCTTCCGCGCCGACGAGGCGCTGTGTCATGGTGTGATAGGTATCGGTGACTTGCTCGACGGAAAGGCGCTCGCCGGGGCGGAACCAGACGACGACGCCGGTGATCATCTGGACGATGGCCATCGCCGTCAGTGCCGTGTCGTCGATCCGGAACCGCCCGGCCTCTACACCGTCGCGCAGGATCTGGCGCAGTTCCTTTTCATAGGCGTTGCGCAGGCGCAGGACATGGGTGAGCCTTTCGGGCGACAGGCTGCGCAACTCCATGTTGCTGACCTGTGTCGAGAGCCGACGCGTGACGTGAAAGCGGATGTGGTTGGCCACAAAGGCGGCGAGCTGCCGCGCCGGGTCGGCGGGAGCGCGTGCGCGCGCCGCCTCCCACGAGGCGATCAGCCCTTCCATATGTGCGCGCATGAGCGCGTAGAGCAGGTCTTCCTTGGTGGGGAAATAGCGGTAGACGGCAGCTGCCTGAACGCCCACTCGCGCTGCCAGCCGGCGCATGGACATGGCTTCGAAGCCGTGCCTGGCGATCAGCTCCAGCGCGGCTTCGGTAATGGCGGCCCGAGTCTTGTCTCCGTTGGAACCCGCAGTGCGTGCCATTTCTGCCTCCCGCCCAATTAATAGAACGACCGTTTAATTCATGCAATTTGAAACCGCGCGGTCCTGCCACCATCTCCGGGAACCAGCCGGTTCCAAAGACATTGAATAGGAGCCATCATGAGAAGGGGAGACAGGATCGCCATGCTGACCAAGGAAGGTGTGCAGCGCATATTGGGCCCGGTGGACAATGCGCTTCTGGCGGAGATCGCCGCCACCGGCGCCGACGAGCGCGAGCTTGCCGAGGCCCATGCCTGGCTCACCAATGACGAGGCGCTGGTGAACGACTTCCGTCCGCTGCCCAAGGGCCGGGTGGCCGAGTTGGTGGACATCCTCAACCGCCGCTTCGGCCCCGACGACGAGGACGACACGTTGTAGGGTCAGCGGGCACGTAATCGAACCACCCGTAGAAGGGAGCAGCGCCATGCCCGCCACCACCATCCGCCGCACCATGTTCAACATCGTCGCCGACGATCTTCCGGTGGTGCGCGATTTCTACCGCACGCTTCTCGACATGGAGGTCATCTACGAGGCGCACTGGTATATCGTGCTGGTTCCGCGCGAAGGGCCGCGGCTGGAACTGGGCATCATCGCCCGCGCCAGCGACGTAACCCCTCCGGCGGCCGCAGGCCGTCCGGCTGGCGGCGGCTATCTCACTTTGATCGTCGATGAAGTGCTGGTCGCCTTCGAGCAGGCCAAGGCGATGGACGCGGAAATCCTCGAGCCGCCGACGGACATGTTCTACGGCCAGCGCCGCATGCTCGTACGTGATCCGGCGGGAACGGTCGTCGACATCTCCTCGCCGCTGCCGACGATGACGGCATAGCAGCAAACTCCGTTCAGGGAAGCTCAGGGTCAAACCTGCGGCAGACGCATCGGCTGATACCATGGTTGGCGCTATGGAGCCAGGTGCCAGCCCCTGCGCCGTTATCCCGTCCCGAACCCGGATATACCCACGCTCCTGGGCACTCCTGGCCTTCAGGAGGTATGCCGCGCTGGCCATGAATCCGTGCAATGGCATGGAGCCGTGGCATGCAGCCGTGAACCAAAGTCGGCTGGTTTCATTTAATGTAGAGGAGCCGACAGTGACCGAGATTGCCACGTCCATCGTAGACACCATACGGGAACCTGTTCTCGTGCTGGAGCGCGATCTGACCGTTCTTCATGCCAACCGCTCGTTTTTAGCGCACTTTCACGTCTCACAGGACGAGACGTTGGGGCGGCGGCTACATGATCTTGGGAACGGGCAGTGGGATATCCCCGATCTGCGGCGGCTGCTCGGAAAGGTGCTCAGCGAAAACGAGTCTGTGGAAGACTACCGTGTTGAACATGAGTTCGAGACCATCGGTAGACGGGTCATGCTCCTGAATGCACGGCGGTTGCGGCGAGACCCGGACATGGAGCACATCTTCCTCGCTATCTCCGATGTGACCGAGCGCGAGCGCACGGAGAGCGAGCTGCTTGCCAGCAAGGAGTTTTCCGAAAAGCTGATTGACAGCATCCGAGAGGCGCTGCTGGTACTCGAGCCCGACTTGCGCGTGGAAAGCGCCAACCAGTCCTTTTATGATATGTTCGAGGTCACGCCGGAGGAAACCGAGGGCAGGCCGATCTACGACATCGGCGACGGCCAGTGGGACATCCCCGACCTGCGGATGGGGTTGGAGGATGTTCTCCCGAAGGAGCGCCAATTCAACGACTTCGAAGTCACCCACGACTTTCCGACGATCGGACGGCGCATCATGCTTCTCAACGGCCGCGCGCTCGACCACCTGCCGCGCATTCTTTTGGCGATCCGGGATGAGACCGAAAAGCGACGCCACGAGGCGGACCAGAAGGTGATGGTCGGCGAATTGCAGCACCGGGTGAAGAACATTCTTGCTAATGTGCAGTCGATCGCCATGGCGACCCTGCGCCGCAGCAGCACGCTGCAGGAGTTCGAGGGGACTTATCTCCAGAGGCTTAACTCGCTCGCCCGTGCGCAGGATCTGTTGCTGCGCGAGGGTTCCGGTTACGTCAACCTCCACGAACTGGTCAGTTCGGAGCTTGCCGCGCATGGCTGGGAAGAAGACGGTCGGCTGACGATCGACGGCCCGAATGTCACGCTGTCGCGACGGGAGACACAGGCGTTTGCCATGCTTGTGCACGAGCTCGCCACCAATGCAGTGAAATATGGCGCGTTTGCGCAACCCGAAGGCCGCTTGGATGTCACGTGGAGCATCGCGCGTAAAGACGGCAACGTCGGGTTATCGTTCGAATGGCGAGAGAGCGGCGTTTCATTCGATGAGCCGCCGGGTAGGAACGGTTTCGGAACCGGCCTCATCAGGCAAAGCGTCGGCCATATGCTGGGCGGTACAAGCAGTCTCGACTTCACCCCGCGCGGCGCCGTCTGCAAAGTGGAATTCGCGCTTGAAGCATGAGGTATCCATGACGACCGACCGCCAACTTCGTGGTCTCAGCATTCTCGTCGTCGAGGATGAATTTTTCGTGGCGATGGAGTTGGAAGACGCGATGGCGCAAATGGGGGCGACCGTGACAACAGTCGGGACGCGCAACAGGGCGCTGGATGCCCTGGCGAGCGCACGGCCCGATGGCGCACTTCTCGACGTGCAGCTCGGTCAGGACGTGTCGTACGATGTCGCCGAGCGGCTTATCGCTATCCACGTGCCGTTCATTTTCACGACCGGTTTTGATCGCGCCATCCTGCCGCCCCACCTGCGGGACCGTCCGCGCCTGAGCAAACCCTTTGCGCCGGTGGATCTTGAGCGGCTTGCCGTCCAAATCTTCGGCGCGAGGAGCTAGCGTCTCGCGGCCGCTCCGATGGAGACCGTGCTGCACTGGAGATCCGATTCGTAAAAGGCTAGCCCCGCCGTGCTTCCGCCAGGGCCGCAGCCAGTTCGGCCTCGAAAACGGCAATCTCCGCCTCCGGTCCGACGCTCACACGGATGCAGCGGTCGAGGCCCGGGGCCATGGGCTTGCGCACGAAGACGTCGCGCGCGACGAGCGCCCGCAGCACGTTCATGGCGAAGGCGCCGTCTGCCCCGCAATCGATGGTCACGAAATTGGTCGCCGAGGGGAGGGGGCAGAGCCCATGCTTTTCGGCGATTGCGGCAATTCGTGCCCGGCAGTCTTCCACCTGGCCCAGCACCCATTGCAGGTGGTCGGTGTCCTCGAGCGCGGCAAGGGCGGCGACCTGCGCCATGCGCGTCATGCCGAAATGGTTGCGCACCTTGTCGAAGGCCCCGATCGCTTCGGCCGCGCCGATTGCATAGCCGCAGCGCAGCCCCGCCAGGCCGTAGGCCTTGGAGAAGGTGCGCATGCGCAGGACGTTCGGGCGTTCCGCCTCCAGCGGCGGCAGGGTGCCGGCGGGCGCCATCTCGCCATAAGCCTCGTCGAGCACCAGCAGCGTGGTTGCCGGCAGCGCATCGATGAAGTGCGTGACCGCGCCGGCGTCCCACCAGCTGCCCATCGGATTGTCGGGGTTGGAGAGATAGACAAGCCGCGCATCCTCCCGCTTCACCGCCTGAAGCAAGCCGTCGAGACTTTCCCGGTCGCCCTCGTAGGGTACCGAGACCAAGCGCCCGCCGAACCCAGCCACGTGGTAGTTGAAAGTCGGATAGGCGCCGAGCGAGGTGACCACCGGATCGCCTTCGCGCACGTACTGGCGCACCACCAGGCCAAGCAACCCGTCGATTCCCTCGCCGATGACGATGTTCTCCGGCCCGACGCCGTTGAGACGGGCGAGCGCCTGCTTCAGATCGTAGTTCTGCGCGTCGCCGTATTTCCACATTTCCGGCGCGGCCGCCCGCATCGCCTCCACGACCTTCGCGGAGGGACCGAAACCGCTCTCGTTCGCCCCCAGCCTGGCCCGGAACGGTCGCCCGCGCTCCCGCTCCTGCGTCTCCGGCCCGACAAAGGGCACCGATGCGGGCAGGTTTTCGACGAGGGGCGTGAGAGGCGGGCGCGGGGACATGGGAAACTCGATGCGATGGCGTGTCCAGAAGGTCGACACCGCGTTCTTAGAGGGTTCCGCGCCGGAATCAAAGCGCGCTTAGGCGGCAAGCGTGACGGCCCCCCGATGCCACGCACGATCTGAATGATCGTGGTCACAACGGCGGGCCGGACTTCCGATTGGGAGCTGAACACGCGCCTCAGAGACCCTTGCTGCAGCTCGGCTGATATCCGGCTACGTTTGGCCAAGCAACGGCAACCTCGAATTCCCGCCTTTAGCGCCGTCGCCCAGGACACTCGGTGGCGTTCTCGGGCGAATGTTCATTCGCCGCTTTCACCGCCCTCAGCGCCGCCTATGGCACCAGCGAAATCGCCTTCGCCGCCGAAGCCGCCTTCGTCGCCGCCGGAGCCGCCTTCGTCGCCGCCGGAGCCGCCTTCGTCGCCGCCGGAGTCGCCTTCATCGCCGCCGGAACCACCTTCATCGCCGCCGGAGCCGCCTTCATCGCCGCC
>NZ_JAXQNM010000024.1:18717-34154 GCF_034427935.1 Chelativorans sp. M5D2P16
CCTTCGTCGCCGCCGGAGCCGCCTTCATCGCCGCCAGAGCCGCCTTCGTCGCCGCCGGAGCCGCCTTCGTCGCCGCCGGAGCCGCCTTCATCGCCGCCGGAGCCACCTTCGTCGCCGCCGGAGCCACCTTCACCACCACCGCCAGAGCCGCCTTCGCCGCCGCCGCCGGAACCGTTGCCGCCGCCAAAGAGGCTACCGGGATTGGCGCCGCCGCCTATGCCGCCGCCGTCAAAGCTGAGGTCCACCCCCCCGCCAACGCCGCCGCCGCCGCTGTCATTGCGGTTGTTGAGTGCATTTTGAACCTGGCTGGTCGTGATGGGCGGGCACTGGTCCAACTCGGCAGGGGAAAGCAGGTCGGCCCGGTTCCGGGCTACGCAACAAATCGCGTAGTTCTGCTCGGACAGCGGAAGGCACTGCTCCTGGCTGAGGATGGGTCTGACGCTGTTCTGGGCCGAAACTGGCATGATCGGCATCGACAACATGAGCCCAAATGATGCCAGCATCGTCGTGCGAGCATATCTCATTTTCGCGTTTCGCATTTTGTATCTCCCAGAAAGAAAGCGTGCGAAAGAGGCGAGTTTTATACAAAGATCATAATTGAGCGTAAGTTGTCACTTGTTGTGAATTGATATTCTTAAGGGAGGATGCGTAGAAGTAGATTGAGTTATTGTCAGTTCACGACGGTTTATTGGATATAATTTCAATATACATTAAGAGGTATTTCAGATCGGCGCAAACGATCCAGATTGAGCAGATCTGAATGCGGTCAATTCCTTTGTTCTGCAAAATGCTCGGAATTCCGGATTACAGCCTGTTACATCGTTTGGGTGGAAAGTCGGTGGGCCATGCATCGATAGGAGTTGCTTAACGATCCAATGCCAAATTAGGACACTGCCCACGAGTGGGGTCCCGAATGAAATTTAATACAATAGCTTTATGCGTGCTCCTCATGGCGAGCACCGGCTGCAGTGATACGACCGGTTCGATTTCCACCGCATCGGCGGGGACGACGGCCCCGTTGAGCGGGGGGACGCGGATGGAGCTTACCGGCCGCGCTTTCGCGCCTCCGGCATTCCGTCACTTCTGTGCCCGTCAGGCAAGGCTCTGCAGCACCAGCGGAAGCCAGAAGCTGGTCGAGTTGTCCGATTCGCGGCTCGCAGAGCTCAGGAAGGTGAACAGTTCGGTGAACCGGCGCATCATCGAGCGGTCCGATGTCGCGACGAGCGGGAGGGCCGATGACTGGAGAGTGCCGGCAAAGTACGGCGACTGCGAAGATTACGCCATTCTGAAAAAGGCGGAACTGATAAAGCTCGGCTGGCCTGCCTCGGCGCTTCTTCTGACGGTCGCCCGAAGCGGCGGAGAAGGGCATACGGTGCTCACGGCAAGGACCTCCAGGGGCGATCTTATCCTCGACAATAGAACATCTTCGGTGAAAGACTGGTCGCATACGCCCTACCGTTACTTCGCCCGCCAGTCGCAGGAGAACGGCAAGGCCTGGGAACGCATAGGGTCCGCCATTCCCATCATTTGATCTTGTGGCCGTCGGCTGGTGACAATTTCTTCATCGTCCGGGCTTCCGACGGAACGGTGCGAGCCTCCCTGCCGCCTGGTCGGACCGACCTGGCTTTTCGCCGCTGCGAGCGCTCCAACCATTCACCGGAATCAACGCCCGAGCGTGGCGACTTTGCTAAGCTGGCTTCCAGCCGGTCGCGGCGCTCGTCCCCTGACGGCTTCCAACGACAGTGCGATGGAGAGTTGCGTACGGGATGGAACAAGGCTGATCGGGAAACTTGGCAATCACGAATAGGTAGCCGGGGAATGGCGGAGAGGAAGGGATTCGAACCCTCGAGACGGTTGCCCGTCTACTCCCTTAGCAGGGGAGCGCCTTCGACCACTCGGCCACCTCTCCAAGACGGGCTGATAAAGGGTAAAGCCGCAGGAGACAAGGCCTTTTCTGCCCTTTCGCCGGAAATGTATATTGCAGGTTCGTGCAGCAAAAAACGGAACGATGCTGGAACAAACTGGCACGATTGGCACAAATTCGGCACAGTCGAGTCATGCTTTGTTCCCCCTTCGGCGCGCCCTGGCCCCAAATACCTGATCGATGACCTTCCGGCTTTCGTCGTCGTTGTCGCCGGCGGGGCGCTGGCGCTTCTGGCCCTCCGGGAAGCGCTTCATGCGGAAATGGTCGCACAGCCCTTCCTCGGCCGCGAAGTTGATGATGGCGCGCACCGGTGTGACGACCTGGCGGTTCCAGGTCGCCGGGCTGGCGCCGGGGTAGAGGATCCGCGCCGCTTCGCGCACCTTCGGCTGCGTGATGGCCGTGATTTTCTGCTTTCCGAAATGGCGAGCAGCGGGAGGATGAAGCGGCTGTCGGGCTTATGTCGAGATAGAGATTGACCGCCTCGCCGAAGCTCAGTTCCGCCTTTGCGCCGTAGACATGGGGACGACGTTCGCGCTGCTGGTGGCGGAGTGCGATGTCTTCCGCGATTTCCCGGTCAGTCGTTTCCGCGCTTCTTCGTATGCGTTTTCCGGCGACGGTGAAAGAGTAGTGCCAGATGTCCCCGCGCTTCCTGAGTTTTGGCATTCCTTCTCCCTCCGGCCCGGTGTGATGGCCGCTTCAATGATGCGCACCACGTCCCCTTCGGTGAAGAAAAGCGCCTTTCCAAGCTCACGGCAAGCGCGAAGCTCGCGCGCGCGGCGGCGCAGCTCGCGCTCTGATATCTCGATACCAGCTTCGGCGAAGCGTTCGACGACGGCTTTCGGCGAAATGAGGGCGGGTAGCGTCATCAGATGAGCCTCCCTTCGACCTTCTGCCTGGCTGCGCAGTCGGGGCAGGTGTGGGTGTAGGGCTGGGCGCACTCATCATCCTTGCGCGCCAGGCGAGGCTCCGCACCGAACAGCTCGGCCGTGTCGGGGTCGCGATTCGGATCGGCCTTGAGCTTGCGGATGACCCAGCCGGCGGTCTTGGCGTCGGCGATCATCACCGCGAAATCCTCGTCGGCATAGGTGTTGGGGTAGCATGCCGGGCAGGTGTCGCAGCAGACCTGGTTCTTGGCTTCGTGGCGCTCGATCACGGGTTTCTCCAGTCGAGGCCGCAGGCTTGCAGGGTATCGAAGGGGAGGACGCAGACGCCGCGCTGGGTGCGGTGCAGAGGCACCCGGTCCAATGGCTCGACATACCGCTTTCGGATAGGTCCAATTAACCGAGATAAATTGTTAAGGTCCGAAACAATCCGTTGAACTGATGGCAATCGAAGTGGGGGAATCATGCTGCTGATCGAGCGGTTCAGCACGAGCGGTCTTGCGCATTCGTATGTCGACGGTCTCGCAGCTGAGGGAATCATCGCGCGCGTTCTGTTTCGCCCGCACAGGGGGCACAATCTCACGCCGTTCTTGGTGGAGCGCATTGCGCCGAATGAGGGCAGGGACGTCAGCCGATATTCCGGCAGGGTCCTTGCCGACACGCAGGCGGACTGAAGGCCGAGCTCGAGCAGATCGCGCAGGCGGCGGGGCTTTGTCGTCGTCGGCATCATTCACCTTCCAGCACACGTGCGACCGTCTCGCGGACCTGCTGATCACGCAGGATGACTTCCTCGCCGGCGGCGTCAGATTCGATTGCCTCCTGTGTGAGGCGGATGGCGTCAACGAGCAGCTGGAGGGTCTCAGGGCCGGTGGTCATGTCCAGGGATTCACGCTTGGTTCCCTCGATCAGCTCGACTACAGCGCCTGAAGCGGCACTGGCGGCGGCCAGCAGTTTCTTGCGGGTGATTGAGAAATCAGACATGGCTTCCTCCCTGGGCAACGAGATGCCAGATCGCGATCGCAATGGCGGCGATTACAATGCCGATTAGGATCCATTCGGCGAGCGCCAGGCGGCGCGGCTTCGCCTCGCGACCGTCCGCCCTTGCTCGGAGAGTTCGATCATCGCCGTGGCGAGGATCACTTTCGGGTCGGTTTCAGTGCGGGGAAAGGAAGACGAGGCGTGTGCCGCCTCTTGCTCGATGCGGATCACGGATCTCTCCGACAATTTAACTCGCTGCTGCTAGTGGCATTTATTGCCATATAGGCAAAATTCTGGCCGCTGCGATTTTGTCAAATGGGCAAAGTTGCTTTGGTCGAGCTGCCCGCAGTCCATTGCGAATTCGCCAGGCGGGTTGCCGCAAGGAGGATACGAAGGCTACCCTTCCGGAGAACGGAATCTGGGTAGGGCTATGATTCTTGTCATGGTGTGTTGGCTAGCAGGGGCGGCCGCTTTCCTGCTCGGATGTATGGTCGCCTTCAGCGGTGACCTGAGAATGGCGGCGCTGATGGCAGCTGCCCCATTCTGGGCAGTATCCGTCATTTTATTTGGGGTCGGCGAAATACTGCATGCCCTGACGCGCACTGCGGCTGCATCCGAAGCCGCCGCCCGGACGCTCGAGCGAATTGCCACGCAAACACCTTCAAGTGGGGAGAGTCAGCGCACCGTCGGTCGAAACGGTTGATCCAAAGCCGGATTGCTTCCCGGCTGACCGTGGCGCGCCCCGCTCTGCCGGCAAATCTTCGAAATCGCCCGCGCTGAGGGCAAAACGGTGATAAGCCCAAACCGCGTAAGCGATGATCTCGCGTGGACGAGCGGAAGCCGTAGGTGGGCGACTCAGACAACTTGGCGATACCGTTCGAGATGCTCCACTATGCCAACTGATGGGATCGCGCACTCAACTTACCTATCATCACCCACGAAACGATCTGCCGGCGGCGCCCATAATGGCTGATATGCGGTCGATCATCGCCTGCAGGCCCGAAGCAAAGGGGCGCGAGGCGATCAATGAGGCAGTCTTCTGGATTCGTCAGCGATTCCGCAAAGCCTTCGCCGATGGTTAGTCGGTCGCCATCCCGCCCGGCCCATTCGGCTGTTTCATGATAATCTCGCGGTGCGGATAGGGTATTTGAATGCCGTTCTCCTTGAATGTGTCCCACAGCGCCAGCAGCACCTTGCCGCGGACATTGGTCAAGCCCTGCTGCGGATCGCGAATCCAGAATCGCAGCACGAAATCCAGAGATGAGTCACCAAAGCCGGTAAGCCAGCAGACCGGGCGACGGCTGGCCTCCACGCGGCCGACCTCCATGGCGGCATTGATGGCAAGTTCGCTGACCTTGTGCGGGTCGGCGTCATACGTGACGCCGAACTCCACATCAAGACGCACCAGCTCGTCGCTGAATGACCAGTTGATCACTCGCTGTGTGATGAAATCCTCATTGGGGATGAGATATTCGCGCCCGTCGCGGGTCACGACCGAAATGAAACGAGCCCGCAATTCGCGAATCCAACCGAAGGTCTCACCAAGCGAAATTGTGTCGCCCGGCTTAATCGACTTGTCGAGCAGGATAATAATACCGGACGTGAAGTTGGAGACCACCTTCTGCAGGCCGAAGCCGAGGCCGACGCCGACGGCGCCGGAGAAAACCGTAAATGCGGTGAGGTCGATTCCAACGGCCGATAGAGCCACGGCGACAGCCAACACGACCACGCCGATCTTTGCGATCTTGCCGACCAAAACGCGAATCGATGGCGTAAGGTCTTTGGATCGTTGCACCCTTTCGTCCAGAAAATTGCCAGCGAGCACCGAGAGCCACAGCGCGGCCGTTAACATCAGAACCGATTTGATGATGACGAGCGCAGATAACCGGATGTCGCCTAGAGGCAGGGCAAGCGAATCCAGGAAAATGGCCAATCGCTCGTCCAGATTGAGGATAATGAGGGCGGCATAGATCCACACCAGCCATGCCACAGCCCTGGCGGCGAACCTGTTACGGATGATGCGCGCCAAGACGGCAGCGACGAGCCAGGCCGACGATAGCGACAGCACCACCGCAATCAACCAGCTGCGGCTTGGCCAAGTGAGAGCGCGCATGACCGAGAGTGCTACGAACAGCATGCCAACGAACATTATCCAGTCGGCGCGGCGGATGAGGGCTGCTATGACGCGCAAAAGTCCCGGATGACCCTTGACGCGCCGCGCCCTCTCGTCCAGCCGCTGCTCGACCTTGCGGGAGAGGATTTTCGCTGAGAGGAAAAGGATCAGGATGATCGCAAGCTGATAAGCGAACCACGGCTCGCTCGCTTGCGCAAAGCCCTGCTGTAGCAGGTCGAGGAGCGAAGTTGCGAGTTCGCCTATATCGTCGGTGGGCAACGTTCAGCATCCATTCGCAGGCGCACCAACGGCACTGCTTGCCGGAGGCGCTCCAGCAATACTAGCAGGGTGTTGTAGAAGTGTCCCGTTCCTAGCGCAGACGTCGCCAGTGACCGCCTCCACCTCGTCGCAGCCGCGAATGTGAAGAACATTTTTCGAGGGTCTGTAGCCAATCGGCTCCAAGGCGCCACCCCGCAGCTGAAGGTCCATATCGAAGCTGGTATGAATATCGGTCTCAGCCGAGATGAAATCACCGAGATTATCATGCAGATGGCCGCCGCCGCTGAATTGCAACCTCAGGCGGATCGCGTCATCTTCTGCAGACGGCTGTGCCGGTCGGATTGTGGCAGACGGCTTCATTGGCCGCTGCGAATGACAGATTGAATTGGCGCGATCCAGCTAAGCTTCACATTGCGGATCGGCGGGCCCCATGGTTCCGCACGCCAACGCCTATTTCTTCCGCATCAAGGCCGCGCAGCGCGATCTGATTGCCGCTGCCGGCGGGATCGAGCGGGCGGCGGAGGTCGCAGGGTTCTCCAAATCGCAGGTCGGCCGGTGGAACCATGCCGACAGTCCGGACCTGATGCCGGTCGACGCGGCCCTGCGCCTGGAGGAGGAAACCGGGCGCCACGACTTCACCAGCGCGATCGCCGCAGCGCGCGGGCGCAAGCTGGCCGACACGACGCTCGAGGCGATCGAGGCCGGCGACATCATGGCACGCTTCTCCGACGTGATGAGACGCGTCGGCGAGCTTTCGAGCGAGGCTGCGCTCGCCGTTGCCGACGGCACGATCACGCCGGCCGAGGCCACCAACATGATCGACAAGCCGACGGCGCTGCTCGTGCAGGCGGCCGACGAGCTGCGCCGGGCCGCGGCGAAGGTGCGCGGGGAGGGCGGCTTCATGGTGGTGAGCGGAGATGCCGGCGGATGAGGCGAACGCCGCGCCACTCGCTTGCCGGCGCGTTCGCAGTCGGCGCCCTGATCGCAGCCTTCGCCGTGGTGATTGCCATCGCGGCGGGGAGGGGATGATGGGTGCCCGGGTCTTCCCCTCGGCGAACGATGTGGCGCGCGCCATCGGGGCGGCGGCACGTCTGCTCGACGAAGACCCGTTCGCCGTTGCGCACCGGAAAAAGTCCAGGGCGCGGTTCCTGGCGCTCGGCGCGCTGTGCGAGCGGCTTGAACTGTTCTGCCACCGGCTCGGCCGGGGTGGGGCATGGGCTATGAAACTGGGGAGACGGCAGAGTGAAGCCTGACTTCTCTCCCGACATGCTGCGCCTCTTCCTGCGCGCCCGCGCCGAGTTTCGCGTGGTCGATTCCGGCCAACCATGGCGGCGGACGGAGACCGTGAAGGCCTTCAAGGCCGAGATGCGCAAGCTCGCGCGCGTAACCAACCACGAGTTCCATTTCGCCTGGACGGGGCAACTCGCCTCGCCGGGGACGCGGGCGCGGATCTGGGCCGTTCTCGGGCACTTCCCGGGCGAACATGGCGTGACGCTGACGCATGGAGGGCAGACCTTCGATTGTTCGACGGAGATGCCGCATGCTGAGCTACAGCCCCGCCGCCTTGCGCAGCGCGTCGTTCATGCGCGACTGCCAGCCCGGCCCCTCGGCCTTGAAGCGCTCCAGCACATCCTGGTCGACGCGCAGGGCGATCTGCTTCTTGGGGTTCTCGGCCTTCGGCCGGCCGAGCTTGCGGCGGAACAGTTCGTCCACCGGCTGCGCGTCGGAATCGGCCTCGGCGGCGGTGGTGATGGCCGCATCCTCCTCCGGCGTGAGCTGCTCGCGGCTCTTCCTGGCGCGGCGGCGCGCCTTCTCGCGCTCGGCCTCGGTCAGGCGCGGGCGCCCGGTTTCAGATGGATTCCTCATAGATCCTGTTCTCCCTTTCGTTCGCCTTGCGCAGCGAGATGACGCGGACGGCGCCGTCGCGCAGCGTATAGGCCATCTGGTGCAGCCGGTCTCCGATGAAGCCGAGGGCGGCATAGCGGACCTCGCCATAGTCGCGGCGGTTATCGACCACGATCAGCGCGGTTTCGAATTCGAAGGCGCGGGCTTCTTCGAACGAAACGCCATGCTTGGCGAAGTTCCTCTCCGCCTTCGCGTGCGCGTCAAGCATTTTTGTATATGCAAAAAATGGTTTCCGCGAGGTGTGCCCATGGTTGACATCGACCATGCCGCCTTTGCCCGGGCCGTACGCGCAAAGCTGAAGCGGCGGGGCCTTTCCTTCGACCGGGCGGTCGACCGGTGGCCGGCACTCGACAAGGCGATGCTCTCGCGCGCCTGCACCGAGAAGCGGCTTTCGGCAGGGAATTTCCTGCTCCTCTGCGAGGCGCTGAAGCTCGACCCGTACCGCTTTCTGATGCGCGAGAAGGGCAAGCGCCTGCGCATGCGGGACATCGCGAAAAGGCTTTCCAGCCAGTCCGTTACACAAGTCGACAAACGTGAAACGAGGGAGGGCGCGCGGTGAGCGACCAGCCTTACGATTCCATGCTGCCCATCATTCGCCAGATGCACGAGGCGCGCACCGACGAGGAGCGGGCGCGGCTGCTACTGATGGTCTCGGATGCGCTTCTGATGAAATGCCCGGTCTTCGAGGCCGTTTGCCGGAAGGCCGGCTTCGGGCCGGGGCTGGAATATATCAACGTGCGCCGCGCCGCCTTTCACGCGATCCGCGGGCCGGACGGCCGGCACAAGAACCCGCTCTTCGAGGATGCCCGCTCCCGCTTTGCCGAAATCGCCGGCATGGAGGGCGGCGCACTATGACCAGGCCGCTGCGCAAGGTCGAGACCGTGGTTGCGCCGCTCGACGAGGCCGACCCGATCGCCCGGCGCGTTCTCGCCGGCGTGCGGCAGATGGTCGTGCACGAGGTGGAGCGGCTGAAGGTGCCGGCACCGCGCGTGATCGTGCGCGGGCCGGATGGCGAGATCATGCGCGCCTGCCGCAAGGTGGCCGAGGCTTCTGACCG
Organism: Chelativorans sp. M5D2P16; assembly: GCF_034427935.1. NCBI lineage: Bacteria > Pseudomonadati > Pseudomonadota > Alphaproteobacteria > Hyphomicrobiales > Phyllobacteriaceae > Chelativorans > Chelativorans sp. M5D2P16. Next base: position 27,855 of record NZ_JAXQNM010000024.1, read on the forward strand.
GCTGGCGCAGGCGAAGTTCTCCTCCGGCGAGATCCCGGCGCGGCAGGCGCTGGAGCGAGCGGCACAGAACCTGCAGCGCGTGATGCGCAAGCACGGGAGGATGCCCGGCGCGGAAGGGAGGGGCGGACTGGTGGTGGCCGGTCTGCTCATCCTGCTCGTGCTCGGGCCGCAGCTCGTCAGGACGATCGGCTGCATCCGCCAGGTCGTGGAGCAGGGCTGATGCTCGGTCTCTCGATCGGCACATGGCTGAAGGCCGGCGCGGTGCTCATCGTGCTGGCCGGGGTCGCCTGGTCGCACAGGGCGGCCTATCAGGCCGGCCGCACGGCCGAACAGGCGGCTTTCGCGGAACGGATCAACCAGGAGAACGAAGATGCGGGGAAGGCGGCTGAGGACTGGCGCGCTCGCTATCGCCGCTGCGCTGAGCGTGGCGGGCTGTACGACTTCGAGCGAGGCGCCTGTCACAACTGACGGGCTGCGTGGCGTGGTTGGCACTTCGCTGATCGGCGTGAAGGGCGCCACGCCGGCCGATCAGGCTGGCATCGACGAGACGGCTGCCGGTCTCTGCGGGGCATCGATCTGGACATCATCCGAATGCGCCAGGCATGGGCGTGAGAGCCGGGACTGAGTGAGCGGGAGCGGGGATATTGGAAGGCAACGTGACCTGGGAACTCCTTTCCGCCTTTGTGGCAGCCGTCGCCGCGGTTGTGGTGGCCGCATTTGTGATCTGGTGGCGGATCGAGGGGAAGGTGAAGGAGGCGAAGGAATCAGCATACCGCAAGACCGATGAAGCCAATACGAGGGCCGATGCCGCCGCCGCCCTTGCCAGCACGGCGCGCCAAGAGCTGGCACAATACCGGACCCATGTTGCCGAGACCTATGTCTCCAAAGCCGGCCACCGCGAGTCCACCGACCAGATCATGAAGGCGATCGGGGACATCGGCCAGGACATGCGCGGCATTCGTGAGCGGCTCGATAATTTTATCGACAACTCACGGGCGAGCGGCAAATAGCCGGATCGCACCTCTAATGCAGCCAGGAGCTTATCAGGATTGCAAGCGAGAGTGTGATGATCGCGACCAGGGTCAAAACCCAAATAGCCATTTCTCGCCAAGCATTGAAGATTCGGTGCTGAACTTGGCTGCCGCTTTTCTGGAATTCCGGCGACGGGTCGGGTTGCTCGATACGCATGGCACTACCCCTCCTACACCCAAAAAACATCAGACACCGCTTCCGGGGCGATGTCCAATCAAATGTCGCGTGTAGAGCTTCCTGCCTCCCGCTACTATGCAGCGAACATCATCGCTGAGATCAGTAGGATCAGCAGCAGGGAAACCGCCAAGAGACAGATCGGCCACAAGATGTTCATGTACTTAGGATTCTTGTCAGCATAGGCGCAGATCATAGGGCACGAACGTAGCATTTAAAGGCCGCCTTCACTTCGTCCTCAGGACCTTTCTGAAAGGTTCGGTTTGATCCTGCCGGAAGATGGATGATCGGCCTCTTTCGGGCCGGCCGCCGCCGTGAAGTCGCATTCGTAATCGAATGGTGGAGTTATCTCAGGCAACGCCCCACCGGCCTCACGGCCGGCGGGGCTTTTTTCGGAGATACAGACGCTAGAACATCCGCAAATGAGGCATGCCGGTCAAAGGTCGCCGCCAAGCGGACCCGACGACGTGTTGTTGCACCCGCCAGGCCTGCTGAACTGCCGATAAAGCCGGCCGCACCTTGGTGATTAATTACCACGCCCGTGGAAGAATCTGGCGATCTCCTCCGGGGTCACTCGATCATCATCGTTCTGATCGAGCGCATTGAATATCCGCCGGTGGAATTCATTGACTTCCTCGATGGACAGAGCGCCGTCGCCATTTTCATCCATTATGGCGAAGATGATTTTCATCCGCGCACCATGCTCTCCCATCATTTTGCCATGGCCCCTCATCATGCCGTGCGGCCGATCACGGTCAAAGCGGTGCATCCGCCGGCTGTCACCGCGTCCACGCGGGTCCTCATCCTCTCCCATCATGTCATCGCGCAATTGATCGCGATCTCCGGGGCTATCCGAAATGTCCGGACTGGGCGATGGAGCTTCACCCGCCGGTCCGCCGCGGCGATCCTGCATCATTTCTTCGATCATCTCGCGGATCATTTCTCGGGTTCCGGCCCCGGTGCCATCACCATCCTCCATTCCTCCCTGCTGCCCGGGAGTTTGATTGTTCTGCTGAGCGAGTGCGCTCCCTGCCGAAAGGACGAGAGTGCCGGCCAGCGTCAGTGCCGTGAGCTTTTTCATTGCAAGCGCGCCTCTTTTAAATGGGTACCGTTCCCGATCGATGCTCGGCCCGAACCAGGTTCGACCGGCCAAGGTTCCTTGGAAAATGGCTGGTGCCCGACCTCAGCCGGGCGGGGCTCTTTTATTGCTCGTTTCTCCCGAAACCAGGCGGCATCCGCGGCGGCTCGGCGGACTGATTTGCATCGACGCCTGACCACGCGGACAACGTCATCACGGTTCCATCATGCACTTATGACGTAGGGGCAGTGCCACTCATTGTTGATTGGTCTGTTGCATGAAGGGGTTCATACTATGATTGGAGATCGGGAGATGCCGGCGAGGCACCAGGCCCCGCGACGCGACACGCTTCGGACGATCTCTACAACGCTCGGGCGGGGAATGTTCAGGAGATGCGTCGATGCGCATACTCGCCTTATCACTTACAGCATTCATCCTGTCGCTATCTAGTGCCGCGATGGCAGAGCAGTCTGTCGGAAAGGTAGCAAGGTTTGAGAGCAATCCTAAAGCATTGGTCATTGTTACTGGTGAAAGCTTCAGGATTCCCGATGGCCTCGCGAATACCAAAGTTGCTGCCGGTGATATCGTCTCGGTGACTTGGGCCTCGGACGGAACGGAACGTGTAGCAACCAAGATTATGAAGCGCTCTCTGGCCCACGAAGACTAGTTGAGCCCTCCCGCTAGCCCGGTCACCTTGGCCGGGCTTTTTACTAGTCTGCATTTGCCTATCGGTGAAACGATTCACTGCTCGTCCGGCTCGAAATCCGGTGGTAACCGCGGCGGTACGGCGACATTGCAAACCGGGCAAGGATCTCCCGCGCCGCAGTCGCATTCTTCCGGCCATGAGAGCCGCGGATGGTTCTCGCACACCCACCTGCTGCCTTTGCAGACAGAGCATTTCTCATCGTTCTCTGTCGCTTTCATTTCAGCTGCCAGGATTCACGATGCCCTCGTGGAGGAGATCGATCGTGCCCGTGAACTCAACGAGGGCATGGAGCTTGAACTGTCGATTGTCGTCGACTCGCTCTACCCCTTGCCCTGGGCGATGACGGCGCTGCATGCCATTCGGCGCCGCATTCTGGGCGTGAGCATCCTTCTGCAGGTCTTGCCGCTTGGCGGCCCTCCGGCGGCGATCCAGGATGGACTGGTGACACTCGGCATTCTGGCCGGGGAAGGTCTGACGGATTCGCGCATCGAACTCGAGGCCATGCATTCGCACCCCTTTGTGGCCGTCGCCGCACGCACACATCCGCTCGCGGACATGGCGAAGGACCTGGACAACCTGGAGGCCGTGGCGCTGGACGAGCACGTACAGATCGTCCTGTCGGATTCGACTCGGCTTTCGCAGGGCCGCGATTTCGGTGTCCTTTCGCCGACCACCTGGCGCGTGAACACCCTTGAGACAAAACATGCCATGATCCGCGCAGGTCACGGTTGGGGGCGTTTGCCCTACTGGGCGGTGGCAGAAAACCTCAAATCGGGAGCACTCGTTCGCCTCCCGATCGGCGCCCTGGGCCCCGGTGGCCAGGTTGAAACGCAGTTCTATCTCGCGCGCAGGGGCGGCCGCCCCTTCGGCCCCGTGGCCCCCGCGTTCAAGGACGCCATTCAGGGCGCCGAACATTCGATGGATCGAGCCCCGGTCCTAGGTCTCGTACTCATCGTGTCTCCGGTTCCAGACATACGGCTCGGTCTGAGGCCATCCGGCCGGCGACTCTTCCCATGTTTCCCGGCGGCCATACGGTGTCAGGTCCAGATAGCTCCATAGACTGCCGAGATATTCGACGCCGCGCGCGCCATTGAAGTAGGTGCGATAGATGGAGTCGCCGTCGCGCAGGAACACGCTGACGCCGTGGCGCTCGCTCGTCTTGGTCGGATCGTCCGGATCGACCAGCGTCGCACCCATGTCGCTGTTGAAATCGCCGCCGCCCGAGGAAACCCAGCCGGGATGCTTCCATCCCATGCGCTCTTGGTACCCTTGCAGTTTTTCGAGCGGTGCGCGGGACACCAACACGATTGAGGTGTCGCGCGCATTGAGATGCGCGGGATGGGTCATCGCGTCGACGACCCAGGAACAACCATCGCAACCGGCTTGCCATTCCGGTGCGAACATGAAGTGATAGACGATCAACTGTCGACGTCCGTCGAAAAGATCGATGAGACCGACGGTTCCTTCCGGCCCCTCGAATGAATATTCCTTGTCGATCTTCACCATCGGCAAGCGGCGGCGGTGCGCATTCAGTTCATCGCGCGCACGGGTGAAGGCCTTTTCCCTGTCAATCTGCTCTTGAAGCGCGGACAGCCACTCGGTCGTCGAAACGATCTCAGGCAACATTTGAACCATTCCCTTTTAACGTTGCCGCTTGACCCTTGATGCAAACAGCACTTTTCAAAACCATTTGGTTGAATATCATTCACGCCGGATAAAAATCAATGACGTGCTCCCTGAGATATTCCCGCATTTGGGTTAGCCTGTTCCTCAACGAAGAAGACAGGCAATGAAGCGATCGATCACCTCCCGGGCTTCATGCACCTCATGCCGCAGCAGGCGATTTTACCGGCCCGGAGATCTGATCAAGCTCATGGGCGACCGCACTCAGGAGCGCGTATCGTGGGGCATGCGCTGCGAGCTGTGCGGCCGGAAGGCATATCTTGCCGTCGACTTCCACCTGCTCGGTGGGCGTGAGCGCGCCGTGACGCCGGTGCGCACGCTGGTCAAGATCAGGACCATCAAGCGCCCGATCTGGCGCGACGAGCCGGCTTAGGAGGGATCCACATGCCGCTCACCGTCAGTACGATCGGCGATGTTATCGATGGCGACTATACCCTCACGGCATGTTGCTACCGTTTCGGCTGCAATCATCGGGCCGAACTGGATCTTGAAGCACTCGCCACCCGGCTCGGCCGCAGTCATAGCTTCAGGCACAAGGATCTTACGCCGAAGCTCCGCTGCTCAAAGTGCGGCAGCAAAAATATTGGCCAGCGCCTTTCGCCGCCAACCGGATCTCCTGGTTAGCCTCTCGTGCCTGGAAGGCGCCGGTAGCTCTGTCAGCTAAAGCGCGGACCGTCACTTACGGACGCTCAAACGCCAGACACCGAAAGTCGTGTAGGGGGCCGTCTACTGACCGTCCGGTTCTGGCCAAAAACTGAGCAAGCCGCCGTTCGGCTGACGACCCCGTTGCAGACGTTCGCGCTTCGCCGCCCGAATGACGGCTTCGAAAGCTTTATAGCGGTCGCACAGGCGCCACGCAAACGACAGTCAACCTGCTTCTATGGTTTACAGTTGGCGGTGGCAGCAGTTCATCGTGGACCCCATAATAAGATAGCGCTAAAGAGCATCTGACCCGCACCAAACAGGAGCCTAGCCATGCTGATCTGGAGTCTTAAACGTGGGCTACGCTCCGGCACGATAGAGACGTGGATTGCAAGCCTTGTCGCTCTCATGGCTGTCACTTCGAGCGCGGCGGCCAAGATTGATGGCTTAGATTGTCACTTCACAAAAGTCTGCGTTGGAGAGACTTGTGAGGCTCTCGATAACGCGCCAATGCGCCTTCGTTTGATTGGCTTGGGTGACGACTCGGACCCCATAGCGGTCACCCTTGCCGACGCCCGTCTCCTTCGGGGGGCCTCCTATTGACGAAGGTGAGGACGTGTCGACTTTGTTCGGTGATTATGAACCGGGGTCGTACTCTACCGTTCAGGAAATGGGAACATGGATCAACTATGATGATAATCCCCGTCGTGAGATTATCATCACCTTTAGTGAGGCAGTTCATCTCGCTGTCACTCCGGGCGATGTAGACAATGCAGTACTGACAAAAGAAGGACGAGGGCTAATGGCCTTTCTTGGTACGTCCAGAACCATAGGCACGTGCGAGGGGGTGAACCTCGGCCGATGACGCCCTATTACGCGGGTGTAGCTATCGGATCTGCAACTGTCCGCTTGACCGCCATTCCCGATCGATCATGAGAACGTCCGCAATCCACCCCACATTGCCGTTTATGGCCAATTCAGGTTC